>JBQCGO010000300.1:0-20993 GCA_051955575.1 Burkholderiaceae bacterium | reverse complement strand
AGGAACGATTGCGGCGTCAGGTTGAAGCGGCCGTTGACGCTGCCTTCGACCTCGGGCGCGACCGCGGCGGTGATGCCCTGGCTGGCAGCGAGGTCGCGCAGCACTTCCTTCAGGCTCTTGCCTTCGGCCACGTAGCGGATCTTGGCTGTTTTCCACGGTATTTCCGCTGCCTTCGCCGGTGCGGCGCCGATGCCCGATGCGAGCGCCAGCGCCATGATCACCACGCCAACTCCTGTCTTTCCCTTCATGTCTCTCGCCCTGTTTCTTGTACGTTCAATGCAGTGTCGCCACCGCCCGGAACATGGCGTCTCCGAACAGGCTCATCTCGGACCAGATCCACCCTCCCGCAACCGCCAGCGCCGCGCCGACCGCTAGCAGCTTCGCCGCCTGGCCGATGCTCTGGTCCTGGATCTGCGTGACTGCCTGCAGCAAGGCGACGACGAAACCCACGATGCCCGCCGTCAGCACCGCCGGCAGCGACAGCAGCAGCGCCAGGATCAGCGCCTGGTAGGTGTAGTCGATCACGGTGGCGGGAGTCATCGTGTCGGCCCGTCACATGCTCAGCGTGCCCTGCGACTGGATCGTCGCGTAGCTGCCGATTTCTTCGTAGGACAGCACCGCCACGTCGGGGAAACGCGACTCGACCATCCGGCGCACGTAGCGCCTTACCTGCATCGTCGTCACGATGGCCGGCGCCGATGCGTTTTCCGGTTGCGCCGCGAGCAGGCCGCCGAGAGCGTCGAGGAAGCGCTGCGTCTCGTCCGGCGCGAGCATCATGAAGCTGCCGCGCACGTTCTGCTGGACCGAGCGCGCCATCTTTTCCTCAGCCGCCGGATGGATCGCGAACGCGCGCAGCAGGCCGTCGCCGTCGCGGTACGGCGTGACGATGGCGCGGCCGAGATCGATCCGGACCTGCTCGGTCAACTGCACCACGTCCTTTTCGCGCGGCCCCCAGTTGATCAGGCTTTCGAGAATGATCCGCAAGTTGCGGATCGACAGCCCTTCCTCGGCGAGGCGGCGCATCACCTCGGTGACCCGGTGCAGCGGCAATGCTTTCTGCACTTCCTTCACCAGTTCGGGCAGCTGCGCCTCGGCGCGGGCCAGCAGCCGCTGCACTTCCTGGATGCCGATCATCTGGCTGGCATGGCCGCGGATGGTCGCGGCGACGTGCGCGGCCAGCACCGACTCGAACGCCACCGACTCTCCCGGCGGCGCATCGACATCGCCGCCATTCTCGATCGTGACGCCGCTGTCGCGCCAATCGACCCAGAACCGGCTGCCGAGCGCGATCGCGCCGGGCGGCATCCCTTCCTGCCTCGTCGCGACGCCGATACGGGCGCGGCTCGCCTCGCGCCGGCCGTGCGCCACGGCGACCTCGTTGACCAGCAGCCGGTATTCCGTGTCCGGCAGCGCTTTCGAGATTTCCACCTGCAGGCCGGGAAACGGAATGCCGGTCTGCTGCAGCAGCTCGCGCCGCGCGTCGGCAAGCGCAGCGTCGAACTGCTGCACGCCGATCGCGTCGTGCAGCCCGGGACTGATCTGCAACGTGATCGGCGAGGTGGCCGAGCCGATATCGCCAACGAACACCGGCGAGACCGTGGAACCTTCGTGCCGCATCGAAGGCATTGGCGTGTCTTCCTTCACGCCGCCGTCGATGCGTTTGCGATACAGCAGATAGCCGGTCAGCAGCGCTGCGCCGCCGAGAAAGGTGAACTGAATGCGCGGAAATCCGGGCACGGTGACGAACCCGAGCAGGATCGTGCCGGTGATGAACAGGGCGATCGGATGCGCCAGCACCTGGCGCGAGATTTCCTGCCCGAGATGCCCGCCTTCGTCTTGTCCCGACACGCGGGTGATCAGGATGCCGGCGGCGATCGAGACAAACAGCGACGGAATCTGCGACACCATGCCGTCGCCGACAGTGAGGATGGTGTAGCGGCCGAGCGACTCGCTCATCGTCATGCCGTGCATCAGCGCGCCGACCGCGAAGCCGGCGACGATGTTGACCAGCGCGATGATCAGGCCGGCGATCGCGTCACCCTTGACGAACTTCATCGCGCCGTCCATCGCGCCGTGCAATTGGCTTTCCTGCTCAAGGGTCGAGCGGCGCAGACGCGCCTCGTCCTTGTCGATCAATCCGTTGCGCAGGTCGGCATCGATGCTCAGTTGCTTGCCCGGCATCGCATCCAGCGTGAACCGGGCGCCGACTTCGGCGACCCGCTCCGCACCCTTGGCAATGACGACGAACTGGACGATGGCGATGATGACGAACACCACCAGCCCGACCACCACGTTGCCGCCGACGACCAGCGTGCCGAAGGTTTCGATGATGTGGCCGGCGTTGGCATGCAGCAGGATCTGCTTGCTCGATGCGATGTTCAGCGACAGGCGCAGCAGCGTGGTGAACAGCAGCAGCGACGGGAAGGTCGACAGATTGAGGGGCGTGCGGATATACATCGTCAAGAGCAGCAGCGCGACGCTGACCGAGATATTGAAGGCGATCAGCGTGTCGAGCAGGAAGGTCGGCATCGGAAACACCATCAGCCCGACGATCGCGACGATGCCGGCGGCGAGCGCCACGTCGGAATAACGCGAGCTGCCGCCGCGCTTGCGAGCGGATGAAAGCGTCGTCACAGCATCGACTCCGCGTACACCTGCCGCCGGGCGAGGCAACGCTTGACTTGCTTGAGCGCGCGCCCCTGAATGCGTCGTACGCCTTCGGCGCTCAGGCCGAGTTCCCGGGCGAGTTCCTCGAGCGTTTTTTCGTCGGCGCCGTCGAGGCCGAAGCGTGCGCACAGCACCCGCTTGCCGGTGTCGTCGAGTTGCGACATCGCATCGCGCAGCAGTTGTGCTTTCTGCGCATGGGCAAGACGACTTTCGGGAGTGTCCCGGTGCCCGGGATCGGCATCGTCGCACGGCTCCGGCATGTCGACGGCGGGGTCGGCCGGTGCCATCGCGGCCGGCCGCTCCGCGGACATGGCGGCGCGTCCGGTCCGCGCATGTCGTTGTGCCAAGGCCTGCATCGCGTCGCGCACCCACCATTTGGCATAGGTGGAAAAGCGGAGCTTCCGGTCGATATCGAAGGTCTCGATCGCCCGCAGCACACCGAAGATGCCTTCCTGGATCAGGTCGGCCTCGTCGACGCCGCAATGGATCAGGCGTCTGGCTTCGAAACGCAGCATCTTCATGCTGCCGAGGATCAGAGCGTTGCGGCTGAATCGGTCGCCGTGGCGGGCGAGCAGCAGGTAGCGCAGCTCCTGCCGGGCCTCCGAGGCAAGTCGGACCGCCACGGAAGGCGGAACACCGGCATCGGCATTTCCGTGAAATTGCGCCTTCGCAGGCGCTGGCATGCTCGGCCGGCGCCCGAAGGCCTGGAAGAGATCGAAGAAACGGGCGTTATCGGCCCAGGCGTCCAGCCCCGACAGAAGATCAATGAATTGCAGTTGTATCGTCGCCATTGCCGCTCCGATCTTTCGAGATTACCGATCGGTTCATGGTAGGACTGGCAACAGAATCGATTTTCAAAAAGGGGGCATTCGAATCTCAACTACTTTCACTTATATTTAACGCTTTCTGTACTTTGTCGTAGGATTGCTTCCCCGCCACGGCCGATGTTCAGGGCAGGCCTCTTTCCCTCGCGATTGCCAGCCGAGGCAGATGCAGGGCCACAGTGGAAGGCATTGCAAGACTTCGTAAGCTGTCAGGAATCGCCGCGACGGCAACATGCACGCACGTTTTCGGAAGAATCGGGAAGCTGCCTCGCCTTGCTCTTCCAGAGCTGCCTCGTCGCAAAAACGCTTCCTTTCCTTCACTGCATCGCCAAATACTCTTAAGCAATTATTATTAAGTATAAAATACGAACGTGTAGTATATTTTCCTACATATCCTTACACGAAGATAAGGACTGCGGTCTTCTTCCGGCACCCCTGAGCGCGCAGGGCCTGGGCCGATGACTGCACGGTCCGAAGGGAGAAACCATGAAGTTCGCCGTTTTGACACGAGACGTCCGCTTGTTCGAGCAGGTACGAGAGTGCTTTCGCGACGATTGCTTCTCCTGCGACGTGTTTTCCGAGGAAGTCTCCCTTATTCGGGCGATACGGCGTGGCGCATACAACCTGATCCTTCTCGATGCCGACATCGAATACCCGACCGGAAATCCGGTGTTCTCCTGGATCAATTGCCATTCCGGGCACAGTACGCCGGTCATGCTGCTCGGCCATTTCCGGGACCATGAAAGCATGACGCAGGCGTTCGAAGCCGGCGCGGACGATCTGGTGACACGACCGCTGGACATCAAGGAACTTTATGCTCGCGCAATGATGGTGCTGCGCCGCGCGGACAAGCGCCAGACCTCTGTCGAGCAATGCGCCGTCGGCGATTACACGCTGGACAAGGAGGCAGGCCTCATCACCTGGCAGGGCAAGCCGATCAAGCTGACCTCGCGCGAATTCGCAATGGCATGGTTGTTCTTCTCGAATCCCGGCGTATTCTTCAGCCGCAAGCAGATTGCCGTCACTGTCTGGGGCAGCAGCGTGGATATCGTCGAACGCACACTCGAGCAGCACATCTACAAGTTGCGCAAGAAGCTCAGCCTCGGCAAGGACAACGCCGTCCAGTTGCGAACCGTCTATTCCCTCGGCTACAAGCTCGAAGCGATGAGCGACGCGCGCAGCCGCGAAGCAGGCGATATCGCTCCGCAGCCGGGGATCATCGACGGCTTCGACCTCGCTCGAATCATTCCCGGTCAGTAGAACCTGTTCCAGCAGATAACTGCCTCCGTCAAAAGTCGCGCCGCATGGCGCGCGCCCACCTCAACGTTTCCGCCACGGCCTCGAACAGTTCCGAAGGAATGAACTCGTCGACCGCTCCTTCCGCAAACAACCTGCGCGCCAGCGGCGGATCCTCGTAGATCGGCACGCCGGCGTCCGACGCGCTTTCGCGGATGCGGCGCGCCGCGTCGTCGACACCCTTGGCGAGAATCACCGGCAGGTCCGTCACGCCCTTCTCGTAAAACAGCGCTACGGCAAAATGGGTGGGATTGACGACGACGACGGATGCTCCGGCGACCGCCTGCCGAGGCGCTTCGAGCGCCATGGCGCGGCCCTGCCGCCTGCGTTCGCCGCGCATGTGCGGATCGCCGTCGGTGTCCTTCCTTTCCCGCCTGATGTCCTGCTTGGACATGCGCTGCTTCTTCAGGAATTCATAGCGCTGATGGACAAAATCGACGATCGCGGCGAGGCCGTAGCACAGCGCGGCGTACAACAGGAGCTCGCGGATCGGCAAAAGCAGGAATGCCGCCAGCGCGCCATGCTGAAGGTAAGGTGCCTGCAAGGCTTCGCCGATCAGCCGGTATGTCAGCCACCACGCGATCGACCCGAGCAGCAGCGTTTTCGCCAGCAGCTTGAGCAGGTTGAACAGGTTATTCGTGGAAAACAGCTGCCGGAAACCTTGAACCGGATTGAGCCGTTCAAACTTTGGCACGATCGGTCCGCTACTGAACAATCCCTGCACCTGCAGGAAACCGGCCAGGATGCCGAGCACCAGGCCGATTCCGATGAACGGCGTGCACAGCAGGACTAGCAATCGGAACGCCTGCTGCATCAGTTGCACGAGATCCGGCGGCCCGTGCGCGACGGTCAGCAGGGTCAGCACGGCATCGAGCAACGCCCGGATTCGGTCGCCCGCAAATTCGACCGTCATGATCATCGCACCCAGTACGGCAGCGAACTCGACCGCGCTGATCACTTCCTTGCTCTTGGCGACTTCGCCCTTCTTGCGCGCGTCCCGCAGTTTCTTGCGCGTCGGCTTCTCGGTCTTTTCGCTCATGATCCGGGCCTTGCGATCAATGGGCCGAGCAGGGTTTCGAGATGACGCATCGCGCCGATCCGCTCCAGCAAAAAATCCGGCATCACGACGCAGAACAGCGCCAGCACCAGGATCGCGAGCGCCCCCTTGATCGGCATCGCGAGCGAGAACACGTTGAGCTGCTGCGCATAGCGGTTCACCGCGCCGAGCGCCAGTTCGGCGACGAGCAGGACGACGAGCACGACGGCGGCGAGCCTGCCCGTCATCTGCATCAGGCCGTCGGTTTTCCGCACGACGAACGTGCGCAGCAGCGCGATCGCGTCGAACGACGTCGCGTCGATCGGCCAGTAGCGGTAGGAGCCGTAGACTGCCATGGCGACGAACAGGCCGCCGCCCATCGCGAAGAACAGTCCGATGCCGAATTGCGACAGCAGCAGCGAGAACGGGCCGGCGGTCGCTTCACTTGCCGGATTGAAGATCGACGAGTTGTTGTTCCCGGTCTGGATGTCGATCAGATGACCGACGTTCTCGAGCACCCAGAAGAAGATGCCGAGGCCGAATCCGATCACGACGCCGACGACCATCTCCTTCAGACCCAGCATCGCCAGCGGCAAGACTTCCCAGCGCAGCGACAGGGCCGCCTGCCTCGCATACGGGAGCACCGGTAGGGCCAGGCCCGCGCTCACGCACAGGCGCGCCATCATCGGAAAGGCGGACGACGAGAACACGGGCATGATCATCATCACGCCGAGAAAACGCGGAAACGCCACGAGAAACGGCGTGACGAGTTGCCGGATCTGTTCGATTTCCCAGTAGCGGGTCATGGCGTCGAGGAGAGGGTCATGGTCCGATTTTCCTGCGGCAGGGCAGCGCGAACTCAAACAATCCTCAGGCTTCGCGGTCGCCGCGCAGGGTGCGCCGACAGCACCGGATCGGGCGGCACGCGCATTTTCGAGCCGTTCGCGCGAGCGCCGGACAAACGAAACGGCTGCACGAGCGGACGCCCGTGCCGTCCCGGCTTGCCGAAGAGGCACGAAGAATCAAGTCAGGGCGCAGCAGATGTGTCCGAAAGACCGCGGACGACACCGCTCGGACGCTTGTTCGGGCCGTACCGCAAAGGCGCGGCGGGCAAAGTGAGGGAAAACAGAATGGGGAACAACTGGCGCGGCTGGCTGGGATCGAACCAGCGACCCTTGGCTTCGGAGGCCAATACTCTATCCACTGAGCTACAGCCGCATTCGGAGGGAGAGACGGAGGATACCGTCTTTCGGTCCCCGCGTCCATGCCGACGAGCGTTTTCACGTTTCAAGACATTTATTTACGTCTATAATTAAAGGTTTGGCGGCGCCTCGTCGCCGCAGGCGGCAACCAGCCATCGGCCGTGCCTCCCGCTCCGGTTTTGACATCAGCATTCGAGGACAACATGAGTGACGCACACAACGAACACGAACCGGCGATTCGCACGCCCAAGCAGTTGCTCGCCGCGGTCGTGGCCGCGTTTCTGATACCGATCGTCGGCATCATCCTGCTGGTCCAGTACGTCACCAACGAGAGGAGTACCGGGGCGGGCTCCAACAGCCAAAGTCCGGAAGCGATCGCCGAGCGCATTCAGCCGGTCGCGGCAGCCGGCTACACATTCCGCGACGCCAACGCGCCGAAACAGTTGATGACGGGCGAGGAAGTGTACAAGGCGGTCTGCTCGGCATGCCATGCCACCGGCGCGGCCGGCGCACCGAAGGTCGGCGACAACGGCGCCTGGGCGCCGCGCATCGCCGAGGGTTACGACACGCTGGTGTCGCATGCCATCCACGGCATCCGCGCGATGCCGGCCAAAGGCGGCAACCCCGAGCTGGACGATGTCGAGGTGGCACGCGCCGTGGTGTTCATGGCGAACCAGGGAGGCGCCAAGTTCAAGGAACCGGCCGTGAAGGCGCCGGCAACGGCTGCCGCAGGCGGCACTACCGAGTCGGCCGGCGCCGCGACTTCCGCGCCGGCTTCGAACACGCCGACCGAGACTGCGGCAACGCCGTCGCCGACGGCCCAGCCGGCGGCTGCCTCGGCTCCCGCACCGGCGGCGACGCCTGTTGCCGCCCCGGCAGCGGACGCGGTGCCGGCGGATGCCGGGAAAAAGCTGTACGAGTCGGTCTGCATCGCCTGCCACGGCGCCGGCTTGGCGGGCGCGCCGAAGTTCGGCGACAAGGCTGCCTGGGCGGATCGCCTCAAAGAAGGCAAGCCGGTGCTTTACGAACACGCACTCAAGGGATTTCAAGGCAAGAACGGTGTGATGCCGCCCAAGGGTGGTTCGCAGGCATCCGATGCGGAAGTCAAGGCAGCGGTCGATTACATGGCGGCCGCCGCGAAGTAAGCGGCAGTCAGGCGTTCCCGCTTGCGAAAAGCCGGCCCTCGTGGCCGGCTTTTTCATTTTGGAGAGATGGAAACCGCCGGGTTCGACGTCTTGCCCGGGCAGGACGTCCGCAGGAGATTCCTTGCCGCAACCATGTGCTTGCCGGGACGTCGCAGGAATGCGCCGAACCGACGCGGCGGTACGGCGCGATGATGCGCGTTCTCAGTGAGCGTTCTCAGTGCGTATTCTCTCGGCGCGTGTTCGTCAGTGCGCTGCCTGCCAGCGCGCCGCTTTGTCATCGCATGCGGGCGGGCATGGGCCGCATGCCGTGCTCCAGTTGCCTCGGCGAAAACCGGCCTTTTGGATGGCTGACTTTCGTCCGGTAAAGCTGGAACAGTCCTGCCGCGGCGGAACTCGCGAGCACCGCCGTGCCGAGCGGCTTGGCCAGCCGCTTGCGCCGGATGAAGGACCAGGCATGCTTTGCCATCGGATACAACCTGCGCAGCATCTTGATCCGGCTCGGGCCGATCATGCCGATCGCAGTGGTCAGCGCGCCGCCGCCGGCGGTCACGCCGGACGCCAGGCCGAGCAGCGGAACGTGATGCAGTTTCGATTCGATGGCATGTTTGAAATGGACGGCATTGCCGCGGTAGGCCGCGCCCTGGGCCAGCAGGCTCGCCTTGCGGGATTCGAGAGAATCATTGGATTTCGACATGACGGATCTTCCTCACATTCCTATAAAAGCGCATCGCGGTCGTTGCGCAGTTCGGCCATCGTCTGGTGGATCGACTGCTTGCCGCTTCGCAGCAGGGAGCGGGCGTACATCGCCAGCCCGACCACCAGTGCGGAGAAAAGCAGCGCCATGATCAGCAGGATCTTCCAGCCGAGCGCATCCCAGGCGAGCGCAACGACCGTCACGCTCCAGTAAGCGATCGCGAACCAGGCGCAGACCGCGGCGACGATGCCCGCAGCGACGAGCTTGCCCATGTTGACGCCGACGATCTGCAGTTCGACCAGCGCCAGTTGCACGCGGTTGGTAAGCAGGCTGTAGGCATTTCTGGCAAGCCCGGTGATGCTTGCGATCAGGCCTGGCTCGGCCGTGCGGGTGCGATGGGAAACATGGTCCATGGAGATCCTCGGTCTGGAGTTATTTGCGGGCGAGCAGCATGCCGATCACGACGCCGATGCCTGCCGACAGCATCACCGCCTTCCATGGGTTCTCGTTGACGTAGTCGTCCGCCGTGGCGGCCATGTCGCGCCCTGTCTCGAAGGCGGTCGTCTGCATCGTCTGCGCCTTGTCGAGAGCGACCTCGAGGACGCTCAAGCCCTTGTCCCGCAACGCCTCGGCCCTGTCCCCGGTAAGCGAGGTCGCTTCGCGGAACAGTTCCTGAGCGTCCTGGAGCAGCGACCAAAGATCGTTGCGCCCGGTCTTGATATTCGATGCCATCATGGAGGTCTTCCTTTCCTGTCCGAGAGAGTCAGCCGCGTCGCGTCGAGGACAACATGACGGCGACGGCAGCCGGTGTTTATCGTCTGATAAGACAGCCCATCTTAAGTTTCCGGATTTTGCGGCAGGCGAGAGGCATACCGCCAGCGTTCATCTGGTGCAAGCGTAGCGGACGGTCCGGTGCTCGGCTTGTCACAGCGCAAAGGCGTCGATATTTGAATTGAAAGCCGGTGCGGCGGGTGATAGCATGCCACTACTTTGTTGCATTAAATGCAACAAGATGCAGGCATTCCGGTCCCGCACCGGGCGGCCGTCCCCGTCCGCGGTCACGGGCCGGGAAGCGCGCCTCGAAGCCGCGCCGTTTCCCGACATCGTTACCCGCTCAACCTGAAAGGACTTCTCCATGAACCTCAAGAAAACGTTTTCCGCGCTGCTGATCGGCGCCGCGGTACTGTCCGCCGCCGGCTGCGCCGGCACCCGCACCCAGGAAAGCACCGGGCAATACATCGACGACGCGGCGATCACCGCGAAGGTCAAGACGGCGCTGGCCAAGGATCCCGATACCAAGGCCCTTCAGATCCAGGTCGAGACATTCCGCGGCGAGGTCCAGTTGAGCGGCTTCGTGGACAGCACTGCCGCGGCTTCCAAGGCAGTCGCCGACGCGCAAGGCGTCAATGGCGTGCGCAGCGTGAAAAACAGCCTGCAGGTGAAGGGACGCTGACCCGGAAAACCGGCTCGAAAACCGCGCGGCATGCAGTTTCCTGCGCCGCGCGGTGTTGACTTGCCGGGTGCATGGCAAAAAGAAACGGCCGCGATGCGGCCGTTTTTGCTGTGCGCCCTGCCAGGGCCGGCTTACTTGCCGCTCTCGTTGTTCGGCTTCTGTTCGGTGCCGTTGTTGTTGGCGGGTTTCACCGCATCGCCCGGCATTTCGGTGGCGTTCGGGGTGCCGCTCGCACCCGACGACTCGCCGTTCTTCATCTTCTTGCTGTGCATCGCCTTGTGGTGCTTCTTCTTCATCTTGTGCGTGCCCGTGCCGCTGTCGCTGCTCATCGAGCTGTCCGAGGCGCCCGAACTCATCATGCCGGTGGTTTTGCCGTTGTCGCGCGCCATCTGCGAAGCGCTACCGCCGTTGGCTTCGTTGCCGGACTTCATCGCGTGGTCAGCCTGTGCGGAAGAGCTGGTGCCGACGTCGGCGGATCCAGTGGCGCTTTGTGCAAGGACGACGGACGATGCCGAGGCGATCAGTGCAAACGACAGTGCTTTAAGTGTAGTTTTCAATGTCATGTGTGGCTCCTGAAGTGATAAGGGAATCGAGCATCATCGATGCCTGCCTGTCAGACGTCCGGGCCGCCTCGTCGTTCAAAAAATATAACGTTCGGGCGGCCCCTTGACGACACAATCCCGTGCAAGTTTATGCAATGTCAAATCCGCTGCGCCGCTCTTGCCCGAAGGCAGTCCGGTTCCGTCGCAGCCTGCAGGCCGCCGTCATCGCTGTTCAAACGCCGCGATTCACGTTACACTTGCGGGCTATCGCAGCGCCGGGCCACAACGGCCGCGGCGACTGCGTAGATCGCTGTCATGGAGTGGTAGTTCAGTTGGTCAGAATACCGGCCTGTCACGCCGGGGGTCGCGGGTTCGAGCCCCGTCCACTCCGCCAATCCCCAAAAAAAAGACGAACCTCGGTTCGTCTTTTTTTTCGGCCGTCGCGGCTGATTCAGCTCGGCTCAGTCCTGCGCGAGTTCGACCCGGTCGCGTCCGGCGTTCTTGGCCTTGTTCAGGGCGGCGGCAATCCGGTTGATCAGGCGCAGGTGGGTATCGTCCGGATGCCACAGCGCCGCGCCGATCGACACGCTGACCGACAGTCCCGGTGCTATGGCGCTCCAGTCGTACTCGGCCACCAGGCGGCGCAAGCGCTCGACCATCATAGGCACGGCTTCGGGTTTGACGTCGACCAGCAGCAGCGCGAACTCCTCGCCACCGTAGCGGGCGATCCGATCGGCACTGCGCAACGCTCCTTCCAGAAGCTGGGCCAGCGTTTCCAGCACCATGTCGCCGACGTCGTGGCCGAAGCGCTGATTGATCTGCGCGAAACGGTCGACGTCGGCAAGCGCCGCGCAGACCGGGGACCCGGTGCGGCGCGTGCGGTCGATCTCGTCCTGCAGCAGTTCGAGAAACTTGCGGCGGTTCCAGACGCCCGTCATTTCGTCGTGCGTGGCCATCTCCGCCAGTTGCATGGACGCCTGCGCCAACTCCTTGTTCTTCCGGTGCAGCCGCGCGCGCAACCGCGAGACTTCCGCATTGATCGCCAGGAAACGGCCGAAGGCGAGGGCCAGCACGGCGCGATGCAGCCACTTCTCCGCCGGCGTCGACAGGGCGATGTCCACCGCGTTGTTCAGGAACGCCAGTTCGGCCGTCAGAGTGAGCGCGACCAGCAGCCATGCCAGAAGAAAGCCGCGCCGGCTGAAATGCAGGCTGCCGAACGACAGCGGCACGAACAGGTTGACGATGAACATGTACGCCACTTGCGGCGCCAGCAGCAGGCCCAGCAGGTTGATGCCGCAGGCAGCGGTGACCTGCGCACCGGTGATCGACGGATCGCGCAACCGGAGCGTGAGCCCGGAAGCGATGGCGCCGAGGAAGATCGCGTTGAATACGACGGCGACGACGAGGATGATCAGCGGCACGTTGACGCCGATCGTGCCGATCCACGCATAGGCGAACAGGATCAGTACGTTCAGCCCGTAGTCCGCGGTGGCGGACAGCGTGGTGCGCAGCCGTATACGCGTGGGCGTATCCAGCGACGACCATTTCATCAAGTTCAGGCGCTGCAGCATCGTGGCGAACGAAGATCAAAACACGCCCATGGCAACCGGATCGGAGCGGGCCGAGCGAAAGCCACCGGGTCGGATGATCGAGGGCAACAAGGAATGCCGACACTGTAGCGTCATTGCGAACGCTGTGCGGCACGCGTCTTTTTCACTGGACGCATTTCTGTTTTTACCGATTTGTCACATCGCGGGCCGGGACGGCGAACTCGCCTTCGGGGCGAGGGTCACATCCGTAGGCACGTAGCGGGACGCACGATGCATCCGCTTCACCACCGCAGACCACAGGAGGAAATCATGGCAGACAGCACGCTCGATCCCGACAACGATCCGGTTCCCGACCGGCAGCTCGGCAAAGGTCACAATACCGGCGCGCTCGGTCCCAGCGACCTGTCCGACACCGGCAGCGACGTGGTAGGCGGCACCGGGCTAGCCGGCGAGGAAGACCTGCTCGACGACCGCATCGTCGCCGAGGACAGCGAACGCAACACGGAGTCCGGTTATACCGACGCTGGCGCCGACATGGGCGATACCGACCTGGATGCCGACAGCGATTCCGGCGGCACCGGCGAGCGCGCCGCCGCCAGCCGCGACACCAGCCAGCCGTTGAGCCAGGACATCGGCACCGACCGCACCGTGGACGCGAGCGAAGCGGGCCTCGGCGGCGGACTGGACGAAGCCGAAATCGCGCAGCGCAAGCCGGACCGGCCGGCGCGCGGACGCTGAACCGGCGCGCCGCGGCGGTGGTGCCGTCCTGGCGCGCGTCCTACTCTTCCCCGGCCGGCAGCCGGATCGCGTACTGGCCGGTCTTCTCGTCGCGCGTCATCGTCAGCAAGTGATGCTTCTGCGCATCCTCGACGAACTCGCGGAACGAACGGTAGCCGTAGGCGGATTCGTTGAAGCCGGGCCGGCGGCGCTTCATGGTCTGCTTGACCATCGAGCCCCACATCTTCTCTTCCTCGCCGCGCTCGGCCGCCAGCGCCTCGATGGTCTCGACGATGAAGTCGAACGCTTCCTGGCGCCGGTCCCGGTCCTCGTCGCCGGCCTTCTCTTCCGCGCCTTTGGCCGGCGCCGCCTTGGCGGGCGCGGCCGGCTTCGCGGCAGGCTTCTTTTCCGCCGGCCGGCGCTTCACGCGCCGCTCGCGTACCAGATCGTCGTAAAAGATGAATTCGTCGCAGTTGGCGGCGAGCAGGTCCGAGGTCGAGTCGCGCACGCCGATCCCGATCACGGTCTTGTTGTTCTCGCGCAGCTTGGACACCAGCGGAGAAAAGTCGGAGTCGCCGCTGATGATGACGAACGCGTCGACGTGCGACTTGGTGTAGCAGAGGTCGAGCGCGTCCACCACCATCCGGATGTCGGCCGAATTCTTGCCCGACTGGCGCACGTGCGGGATTTCGATCAGCTCGAACGACGCCTCGTGCATCGGCACCTTGAAATCCTTGTAGCGCTCCCAGTCGCAGTACGCCTTCTTGACCACGATGCTGCCCTTCAGCAGCAGCCGCTCGAGCACGCGGCGGATGTCGAACTGCGCGTACTGCGCGTCGCGCACGCCGAGCGCAATGTTCTCGAAGTCGCAGAACAGCGCCATGCTGGTGATGTCGGATTGGTCGGCCATGCCTGTCTCCGCCGGTGAAAGGACGCACAGGATACACGCGCCCGGTCGGGCGCCGGCGATCAGGAATGCCGGTGCAGGAAGGACATCGAAAAACCCTGCTCGCCGAACAGCATGCGCGCGACCTGTTCGTCGCCCGGCGCGGGCAGGTAGCGCTCGGTGGCATTGCCGTGGCAGTTGGTGAGTTCGCCCACCAGCACGCTTTGGTCGTCGGTGTAGACGTCGACCCGCATCAGGTTGAAGTCCTCGCTCAGCGCCGACGCGATGCGCAGCATCTCGTCGAGCATCTTCGGGCGCGGCACGCCCTTGCCGAGCGGGTAGGTGTTGACGAACGGCTGGATCTGCCAGTCCGGCGTGTAGACGTTGCGGGTATGCGTGCCGTAGCGGTCGATGTCGACCTGGATCAGCTTCGGCTCGCCGCGCACGCACAGGATCTTGAAATCCTCCGGCCCGGTCTCGCCGAAGATGTACGGCTCGACGATCAGCTTCGGCTGCAGTTCGCGGTAATTGCTCTCGCGGCCGAAGTGGTAGTAGTTGGTCGCGAACCACTGGCGGATCTCGTCGAAATCGACCGGCGCGCCGTGCTTGCGGAACTGTACCGGGCCGGACATGTGGGTCGGCTTGATCACGCAGTCGGCGGGGAAATCGTAGGTCAGCGCTTCCTCGAACGAGCGCACCACGCCGAGCGTGGGCACGTTGTACTCGTCGCCGACCTTCTTCGCGACGTAATCCTTGACCAGTTCCTTGTCGGAAACCAGCACCCGCAGCGGATCGGACAGCTCGCCAGTGGTTTTCAGGTAATACAGGCAGTCGTTCAGGCCGCCGCCGCGAGGCTTCGGCAAACGACGGTGGACGCGCAGGAAAAACAGCAGCGCAATCAGGTTATCGAAGGTTTCGGTCTTCGGCAGGGACTCGATGGTCTTGCGGTAAACGGTGCTCATGAGCCTCGGCATTGCATTCAGGGAAGTGATGAGACGGGGAGCCGTCATGGTGTCCGATCGCGCGCGCGATGCCCTTGCGCAAGATCACGCCCGCTGCGGATTTCGGCGGCATCCGGCCGCAACGTGGCGTCGCTGCCGCACTCGATCGCACTTTTGGCCGGTTCGCCGATCTACCGGTTTTCCCGACGGCCGACACCATGCCCGATTCTCCCGAACTCGATTGCCTCGTCATCGGCGGCGGCGCCGCCGGCCTGGTCGCCGGCACCTATCTCGCCCGCTTCCGGCGGCGCGTGCGCATCGTCGACGGCGGCAAGAGCCGGCTGCGCTGGATCCCAACTTCGCACAACTATCCCGGCTTCGCCGAAGGCATTCACGGGCGCGACATCCTGGTCCGGCTGGCCGAGCAGACCCGGCGCTACGGCGTGGCCATCGACGACGGGCTGGTGACCGCGCTGGTGCGGTGCGACGGCGGCTTCGTCGCGCGCATCGGCGAGCGCGACATCGCGGCACGCACCGTGATCCTCGCCACCGGCGTGGTCGACCTCACGCCGGATTTCCCGGGCGCCGGCGAGGCGCTGGCGCTCGGCTGCCTGCGCTATTGCCCGATCTGCGACGGTTACGAATCGATCGACCGCAACGTCGCGGTGATCGGCGCCGGGCTGCACGGCATGCGCGAGGCGCTGTTCATCCGCCGCTACGCCGGCGCGTTGACGGTGCTCACGCTCGGCCAGGCGGCGCAGGCGCCGGACGACGTGCTGCGCCGCCTGGATGCCGAGCGCATCCGGCTGATCGACGACCGCATCGCCGGCATGCGCTACGCCGGCGAGCGCAGCGTGGAAATCACCTTCGACGGCGGCCGGTTGGCATGCTTCGACGTGGTGTACGCTGCGCTCGGCACCCGCGTCAATTCCGAACTCGTGCGCGACCTCGGCGCAGCCCGCACCGAACAGGGCGAACTGAAGGTCGATGCGCACCTGCAGACCAGCGTCGACGGTCTGTACGCGGCCGGCGACGTGGTCGAGGGACTGAACCAGATCGCAGTCGCGATGGGGCACGCGGCGATCGCGGCGACCGCGATCCATAATCGGCTTTGAAGCGGCTTTGAAGCGGCTTTTCAGCGGCCGGGCTCTCGGGGCGCGGAAGCGATGACGGCGGAGGGAAGGATGCGAACCACGAAGGCGAGCGCGGCGGTGAACCGCCTGAACGCGCGTGATCACGATCACGAGTATTCGATGTCGATGAGCGGCGACGGCTTGTTTCGCCTGCTGCGAGCAACCGGCGACGCTCCGCCCGAAACGATCAGCGAGCCGCTGCCGCTGGAGGAATTCGTGGCGCTCGCCAACCGGACCGGGCCGCAGAAGGCGGTGAAGGTAAGCAAGCTCGACGCCGCTTTCGAGCGGCAACTGTCGCGGGGAAAATAGGCGACGCGGCAAATCCCGGAAGCGCCAGGCCTTGGCGAAGCGCTCCGGGATCGGCGCTCAGGCGGGCATCAGACAAGCATCAGGCGACGACCAGATCGACCTTGATGTTGCCGCGCGTCGCGTTCGAATACGGGCAGACGATGTGGGCTTTCTGCACCAGATCGTTGGCCTGTTCGCGCGGCATGCCGGGGATCGATATCCGCAATTCGACTTCGATGCCGAAACCGTTCGGAATCTGGCCGATGCCGACCTTGCCGTTGACCGAAACGTCGGCCGGCAGCGCAATCTTGTCGCGCGCAGCGACGAACTTCATCGCGCCCAGGAAGCAGGCCGAGTAGCCGGCGGCGAACAGTTGCTCCGGGTTGGTGCCTTGGCCGTCCGCGCCGCCGAGTTCTTTCGGGGTGGTCAGCTTGACGTCGAGGACGCCGTCGGACGAGGTGGCACGGCCGTCGCGGCCGCCGGTTGCGGTCGCTTCGCCGCGGTAGAGCACTTTCTCGATGGTTTGCATGGTTCCTCCTGAGTGAATGAAACGGCGCGGCGCGCGCAGGGCATCGGTGCGACCCGGATACTAGGTGAAGCGCGACCCCGGGCCGTCGGGAGAAACCCCCGGCGGCCGCTGCGAGGCGGAGTAGATTGTACGCAATTTTATTTCCGCGTGCATGCCGTTTTTACAAATTCCGGCAGTTTTTGGCATGCATGCCGGAACGCGGCCGGAACTACCTCGCTCCGGCCGCTTCGCTCAGGCGTGGCGATCGAACGCGCGCTTGGCGAAATAGGTGCCGGCCAGCACCGCGCCGGCGGCCATGATCATCGAACTCGCCGGCCAGGCGCGCGCCATGTTCAGCGCCAGTTCGCCGGTGCGCGGCGCGGTCAGCTGCAACCGGCGCTCCATCATTTCCGCGCCGAGTTCGTCCAGCCGGTCCGGCCCGAGCAGCCGTTCCGCGTCCGGCAGCAGCACGGTCTCCTCGTCGGCGACGTGATGCATCACGTCGCGCATCAGCGCCATGAAGGTGTCGTCGTAATCGGAATCGGTCGGTTCCATGCCGCGCAGCTTGTCGATCAGCTCGCGCATCTCCTGGTGCTCGGGAATGCTCTTGTCGACCACCGGCCGGTCCTCGGAAAACCGGTCCATCGCCGGGTAGAAAATCTCTTCCTCGAGCTGCGCATGGATTTCCAGCGCCAGGCAGGCGGTGTTCACCAGGCCCTGCTTGGTCTTCGGGTCGCTGTCGGGCTTGTAGCGGTGGAACGTCGTCAGCACGTGCGTGTGATCCATGCGGATCATGTTCGCCGCATTCGGGGACAGCGTCTTCGTGATCGGATTGGCCATGGGATTCTCCTGTCGATTGGGATACTCCCGATGGGCAGCAAGGGACATGCCATCCCGCTGCGGCACAGGCGCCTGTCAAGCGAAGGACGGCGCAGTCCCGCATCGCTTTTACGGTAGATCAAGGCCGAGGCCGTCCCCTATTGATGCAGTCGAAATTTCGGCCTGCGGCGGCGCCCTATCCTGCCTGCATGAAACCGATACTTTCCCTCAGCAGCCAGCGCGGCTTCAAGCCGATCGTCCTGACGATCACGCGCGAGGAAATCGAACAGGTCAGGCTGCAGCCGGCGCTGTCGCTGGTGCGCTCGCTGATGGCCACGCCGAGGTTGACGGTCTGCAACACCGGCGCGCTGTCGCTGGCGATCGACGGCTATGCCGCGGGGGAGCGGGCGCAGGCGGTCAACCGGGCGCAGATCCGACGCTATTTCCTGCTGCTGGATCGCCAGTTCAACGGCTGGTTTCATCTGTGCAACCGCTGGGACAATTCGCTGCGGATGCTGTTCCTGTCGATGGCGTGCCTGAAGGAATCCACCTCGCCCGACAAACCGGGTCTGGTGTTCGACGTCAACGACCTGCAACTGTTCATCACCGTGCACAACATGGCGATGACGCGCATCCACCTGCAGAACGGCATCCCGCACCCGATCACCGCGCACACCAAGCGGCTGATGCAGGCCTACTTCGACAACTGCTTCGTGACGCTGAAGAAGGAACTGTGACGGCGCCTCCCCGCGCCGCCCGCTCCTACTCCTTCACCGCTTCGCCGAGTACCGTCATCAGGTTGCGACGGACCTTTTCCAGTAGCCCGGTCAATTCCCGCCGCTCGTCCGCGGAGAGGCCGTCCAGCGCCTCGCTCGCCACCTTCTGCCCCACCGCCTTCGCCTCCGCCAGCGTGCTGCGCGCCTTGTCGCTGATGGAGAGCCGCCGCATCCGGCGGTCGGTCGCATCGGCGTCGCGCACGATCCAGCCGCCGGCTTCCATCCGGTCCAGCAGCCGCGCGATCGAGATCGGCGTCACGCCGAGCAGGTCGGCCAGTTGCGCCTGGTTGATGCCCGGATTGCGGTCGAGATAGGACAGCACGCTGCACTGCGCGCGCGACAGGTTCAGCACCGATTTGGCGCGCTGGTCGAAGCGTTTGCCGACCAGCCGGCCGGCGTCGGAAATCAGGAAGCTGAAAGAAGGATTGTTCTTGCTTGTCATGGGGCGAAGCATACCGCGTCCCGCGCGGTCCGCGCCGGCATGATCGGCATGCCGCAAATCATAAGCATGTATATAATCCGCATGCTTACTTCCACCCCGCACGCCTCCCCTCTTTCCGATGACCGCCCCCGCCAGCCAGCCGTTGAACCGGCCGATGATCACCGTCTCGATCATGCTCGCCACGCTGATCCAGACGCTGGACGGCACCATCGCCAATGTCGCGCTGCCGCACATGCAAGGCGCGCTCTCTGCGTCGCAGGACGAGGTGACCTGGATCCTGACCTCGTACATCGTCGCCGCCGCGATCGCCACGCCGCTGACCGGCTGGCTGTCGGACCGCTTCGGCGTCAAGAACCTGCTGCTGACCTCGATCGTCGGCTTCACCGTCGCCTCGGCGCTGTGCGGCATCTCGCAGTCGCTGGCCGAGATCGTCGGCTCGCGGCTGCTGCAGGGCGTGTTCGGCGCGGCGCTGGTGCCGCTGTCGCAGTCGATCCTGCTTGAGATCAACCCGCGCGAGAAGCAGGGCTCGGCGATGGCGATCTGGGGCATGGGCGTTATGGTCGGCCCGGTGCTCGGGCCGACGCTCGGCGGATGGCTGACCGACAGCTACAACTGGCGCTGGGTGTTCTTCATCAACGTGCCGATCGGCATCATCGCGATGCTCGGCGTGCTGATCTACCTGCCCGACTCCGGCAAGCGCAAGTCGCCCGCCTTCGACTTCTTCGGCTTCGGCACCTTGAGTCTCGCGGTCGGCGCGCTGCAAGCCTTCCTCGACCGCGGCGAGCAGCTCGACTGGTTCGCCTCGACCGAGATCGTGGTCGAGTTCCTGCTGTGCGTGATCGGCTTTGCGTTCTTCATCGCGCACACCGCCACCGTCGGCAAGCGCTCGTTCTTCCGCTACGAACTGCTGAAGGACCGCAACTTCCTGACCGGCTGCTCGTTCATCTTCGTCATCGGCGCGGTGATGTACGCGACCCGCGCGCTGCTGCCGCCGATGCTGCAGAACCTGATGGGCTACTCGGTCGCGACCACCGGCCTGGTCACCGCGCCGAGCGGCGTCGGCACGATGGTGGCCATGCTGATCGTCGGTCGCTTCGTCGGCAAGGTCGACAGCCGCGTGCTGCTGGCGGCGGGCTTCGCGATCTCGGCGGTGGCGCTGTGGCAGATGAGCGGCTACACGCTGGTGCTGTCCGAATCGGACATCGTGATCCCCGGCATCGTGCAGGGCTTCGGCCTGGGGCTGGTGTTCGTGCCGCTGTCGGCCGCGACCTTCGCCACGCTGCCGTCCGGCCTGCGTCCCGACGGCACCGCGATCTACAGCCTGGTGCGCAACATCGGCAGCAGCATCGGCATCTCGGTGGTGCAGACGCTGGCCACGCGCAACACCGCGATCGTGCATGCGTCGCTAGTCCAGCATCTGACCGCGTTCA
This sequence comes from Burkholderiaceae bacterium, assembly GCA_051955575.1. Taxonomy (GTDB): domain Bacteria; phylum Pseudomonadota; class Gammaproteobacteria; order Burkholderiales; family Burkholderiaceae_D; genus JBQCGO01. The sequence goes on along the minus strand of JBQCGO010000300.1, from coordinate 644 downwards.
ACGCCGGCAGCTTCGCCGCGTTCGGCACCAACACGCTGGCCGGACTGGCGCGGATCAATCAGGAAATCACGCGACAGGCGGCGATGACCGCCTACATCGACGACTTCGTGCTGATGCTGGTCGCCACGGTGCTGGTCGCGCCGCTGATCCTGCTGATCCGCCCCAGCCGGCAAGCGCCCGGCGAGACGATGCACGTGGCGATGGAGTAGACGGAGCGCCCTACCCCGCCTGCACGCCGGTGTGACGCAGCCTGCGGATCGCCAGTTCCTTGTGCTTGGCCTCGATCTCGATCCACGGCGCGGCCGCGTAGGCCGACGGCAGCACGTCGATCAGGTCGGCATGGTGGCGGTCGCCGAACGCGGTGCGGCCGTTCGAGATGTGCACCAACTGGTGCTCGGGCACCGGCCAGGTATCGCGCGCCTTCGCCAGCATCTCGGCCACGCTCGGATCGTCGTAGCTCGACAACCCCTCGTGCACCACGTGATGGTGCGCGTCGAACACCATCGGCACGCCGGCCTGCCCGCAGCGCAGCCAGATCTCTTCGGCGTCGTACGCGTACTCGTCGTTTTCCAGTCCCAGCCGCGAGCGGATCGCCTCCGGCAAACCGCGGATGCACTCGACCAGCGCCGCGCCGCGGCCGGACT
>JBQCGO010000299.1:0-3094 GCA_051955575.1 Burkholderiaceae bacterium | reverse complement strand
GCGACAGCATGGTGCGCACGTCCTGCAGGTGCGGCACGTTCGACAGGCGCAGCGTGTCGGCGGTCAGCAGCCCCGCGCACAGGATCGGCAGCGCCGCGTTCTTGGCGCCGGCGATCGCGATTTCGCCGGACAGGCGGTTGCCGCCGGTGATGAGCAGCTTGTCCATCAGGCCTGGTACTCCTCTGGCGTCAGGGTTTTCATCGACAGCGCGTGGATTTCCTCGCGCATGCGGTCGCCGAGCGCGGCGTAGACCAGTTGGTGGCGCTGGATCGGGCGCTTGCCGGCGAAGGCCGGCGAGACGATCACGGCGGTGAAGTGCTGGCCGTCGCCCTCGACTTCCAGGTGGGTGCAGTCGAGGCCTTCGGCGATGTAGCGTTTGACGAGTTCGGGTGTGGGCAGCATGGTGGTATCCGGAGAAATGCCGGCGGATCAGGTGCGCAGCTTGTAGCCGCGCTTGAGCATGCCGACGGCGACGGCGACGAACGCGGCGAAGAACACCGCGACCACCGCGAAACTGAAGCGCGGGTCGACGTCCGACTGGCCGAAGAAGCCGTAGCGGAAGCCGTCGATCATGTAGAAGAACGGGTTGAAGCGCGACACCGCGTGCCAGAACGGCGGCAGCGAATGGATCGAGTAGAACACGCCGGACAGGAAGGTCGCCGGCATGATCAGGAAATTCTGGAACGCGGCGAGCTGGTCGAACTTCTCGGCCCAGATGCCGGCGATCAGGCCCATCGTGCCGAGCATGCCGGCGCCGAGCGCCGCGAACACCAGGATCCACCACGGCGCGACGAAGGACAGCCGGGCGAACCAGGCGGTGATCAGAAACACGCCGGTGCCGACCGCGAGGCCGCGCACCGCGGCGGCCAGCACGTAGGCACCGAACAGTTCCCAGTGCGACAGCGGCGGGAGCAGCACGAACACCAGGTTGCCGGTGATCTTCGACTGGATCAGCGACGACGAGCTGTTGGCGAACGAATTCTGCAGCACGCTCATCATCACCAGTCCCGGCACCAGGAAAGCGGTGTAGCGCACGCCCGGATAGACCTGCACCCGGTCTTCCAGCACGTGGCCGAAGATCAGCAGGTACAGCATCGCGGTCAGGATCGGCGCGCTGATGGTCTGCGTCGCCACCTTCCAGAAGCGCAGGATCTCCTTGTAGAACAGCGTGCGGAAGCCGGTCATTTTCCCTCTTCCATGATCTGGATGAAGACATCCTCGAGATCGGCCTGCTCCAGCTGCATCTCGTCGATCACCGCGCCAGACTGGCGCAGCGCGGCGAGGATCGGCTCGACCTCGGCGTAATCGTTGACGCGCAGCACGTAGCGGTTGCCGGTTTCGGCCGCGCCTGTTACTACGGGCGTCTCCTGCGGGTGCGACACCAGCGGGCGCAGCGACTCGGGCAAGGTTCCACGCGCCAGGTGCAGCACCAGCTGCGAGCCGGAGATGCGGCGGATCAGTGCGGACGTGGAATCCAGCGCGACCACCTTCCCTGCCTTCAGCATCGCGATCCGGCTGCACAGCGCCTGCGCTTCCTCCAGGTAGTGCGTGGTCAGCACCACCGTGTGACCTTCGCGGTTCAGGCGGCCGATGAATTGCCACAGCGTCTGGCGCAGCTCGACGTCGACGCCGGCGGTCGGCTCGTCGAGCACCACGACCGGCGGCTTGTGCACCAGCGCCTGCGCGACCAGCAGCCGGCGCTTCATGCCGCCGGACAGCGCGCGCGTGTTGACGTCGGCCTTGGCGGTCAGGTCGAGGTTGTGCATCACCTCGTCGATCCAGCGGTCGTTGTTCTTCAGGCCGAAATAGCCGGACTGCATGCGCAGCGTCTCGCGCACCGTGAAGAACGGATCGAACACCAGCTCCTGCGGCACCACGCCCAGCATCCGGCGCGCCTGCCGGTAGTCGGTCACGACGTCGTGACCGTGGATCGTCACGCGGCCGGCGTCGGCCCGGTTCAGGCCGGCGACGATCGAGATCAGCGTGGTCTTGCCGGCGCCGTTCGGTCCAAGCAGTCCGAAGAACTCGCCCGGCTCGATCGACAGCGACACGCCATCGAGGGCGCGCAGCGCCTTGTAGCGTTTCTCGACGTCGGTGATCTGGATGGCGGCCATCGGTGCGGTAGGCGTTCGGGGAAGCGGTGCCGGCTCGGCGGCGAACGCCGCGGAAAACCGGAGATTATAGGGGATTCGGGTCGGCCGGCCCGATGCGGTCCGCGCCGGGAAAGAAGGAATCAGGCCCGGTGTCGCGCGGGCGCGTCGGCGTCCGCGAGCAGCGCGGTCACGCCGTAGAGCGCGGCCAGGCTGAGCAGCCCCGCCGGCAGATGAAGGAGACGCAAGGGCTTGCCGGCGGCGGACGCGGCACGGCGCCAGGCGAGCAGCAGCGCGACGGCGCTGGAATCGATCGTCGTCACGCCGCCGAGGTCGATCTCGGTCTGCCCGGCCGCGATCGCGTCGAGTCCGGCGCGGAAAGCGGCGCGGGCTTCGGCGAAGGTCAGGCGGGTGGGCGGCTGGTACATGGGAAAGGCTGCGGTCGGAGGCTTACTTGGACTTGCCGCTGTTCGACGCGAGCTGCTTGTTCTTGTCGGCCAGCATCTTGATCAAGCCGTCGATACCGGATTTCTGGATCTCGGTCGCGAACGTGTTCTTGTAGGTCTCGACCAGCCAGGCGCCGAGCACGTTGACGTCGTAGACCTTCCAGCCGCTTGGCGTCTTTTCCATCCGGTAGCTGATCTGGATCGGCTCGCCGCCGCGCGACGGGATCACTTCGGAACGCACGATCGTCTCGGTGTCGCCCGGCTGCATCCGCAGCGGCTTGAAGTTGACTTTCTGGTCGCGCACCTGCGACAGCGCGCCCGAGTAGGTGTAGATCAGCAGGTCGCGGAACTGCTCGGTGAGCGCCTTCTTCTGCTCGGGCGTGGCTTCGCGCCAGAAGCGGCCGGCGGCCAACTGGGTCATGCGCTCGGCATCGACGTACGGCAGGATCTTCTGCTGCACCAGATCCATGATGCGCTGCTGGTTGCCGCCCTGGATGTCCTTGTCGCTCTTGGCGGTCTCGATCACGTCCTGGCTGATCCGCTTGATCAGCGCGTCCG
>JBQCGO010000298.1:0-5110 GCA_051955575.1 Burkholderiaceae bacterium | reverse complement strand
CGGACGCTTCCATCGTCTTCAGCACGTCTTCCAGATCGCGCTTGCCGGCGAGGCATTCGCGCAGCAGCGCGTAGCCGCCCTGCTGCTTGTATTGTTCGTAGTCGATATAGGGTTCGGGCTCGTGGCGCGTCGCGCCGGCCTCGACCAGTTGCCGGACTTTTTCTTCGGTCGCCTCGGGCACCGGATTCTGCCCGACCACGGCGGCGGGCGCCTGCTCGCAGCGGCCGATGCAAGGCGCGGCAATGACCCGCACGTCGCCGCCCAAAATACCTGGCAATTTCGCCAGCAAATCCTTCGCGCCGGCCATCTCGCACGAGAGTCCGTCGCACACCCTTACCGTCAGCTTGACGTCTTCCGTGTACTCCGCGTCTTCCTTCACTACCTCGAAGTGATGGTAGAAGGTCGCGACTTCGTAGACTTCGGCCTGCGCCATGCGCATTTCCTGCGCCAGCGCAGCGAGGTGGCGCGACGCCAGCCGGCCGAAGCGGTCGTTGATCTTGTGCAGATGCTCGATCAGCAGATCCGGCCGCCGCGATGCGTCGCCAAGCAGCGATTGCACCTCGGCCAATGCGGCAGGATCGACGCGACGACCTTTCGGAGCCTGACGCTTGCGTTCCCGAATTTTTTCGGGAACCGGAATAATGGGAATAATCATGCAAACCTGTGACGACATGGTGACAACATGAACGGCCGCGGGCAGATTGCCCGCGGCCGAAGGGCTTATTTAAATAAAATCGCCGCTTTTTCCAGCGTGATGACAACGCCCCAGATCAGGGGAAGGCCTACTGCGGCCCAGGCCAGCGCGATGGTTACCGGGCTGCTGGCAGAACCGCCGCCGGCAATGACGGCAGAACCGGTTTCTGCTGCCGAAGCGCGTTCATGCGCCAGTTTCTTCTCATGCGCCAGTTCATCGTCCGTCATGAAATGTTTCTCTGCTACCGGCCGCACCAGCGCATTGCAGATCAGCCCGAGAACGAGGATGCCGACCAGGATGTACATCGTGATGTCATAGGCCTGCGCTTTCGGTACGCCATGGCTGAGTTGATATTCCCGGATGTAGTTGATCAGGACCGGTCCGAGAATGCCGGCTGCAGACCAGGCGGTCAGCAAGCGGCCATGGATTGCACCGACCATCTGCGTGCCGAACATGTCAGCCAGGTAGGCAGGAACGGTCGAGAACGAACCGCCGTACATCGAGATGATGATGCAGAAGAAACCGACGAACAGCGCGATATGGCTTTTCCCGACAGTCGGCATCAACCCGTACAGCACGATACCAAGAATGAAAAAGGCGAAGTAAGTCGCCTTGCGGCCGATGTAATCCGAAAACGATGCCCATACGAAGCGGCCGCCGATATTGAAGAATGACAGCAAGCCGGTAAAGCCGGCGGCGATTGCGGCGATCTGTCCTTTTTGCGCAAAGGTCAGTTCGTTGAAGGTCGCGGTAACGCCGATCAGCTTGCCGGCAAACACTTCCTGCAGCAATGGCGATGCCATGCCGATGATGCCGATGCCGGCCGTCACGTTCAGCATCAACAGCGTCCAGATCAGCCAGAATTGCGGCGTTTTCATGGCAGTGCTGAGATGCACGTGTCTGTTGGTGATCATCGCATTTGCCTTCGCGGGCGGCGGCGTCCAGCCTGCCGGTTTCCAGCCGACGGTCGGCACCCGGTATCCGAATGCGCCTGCGGTCATGAAGACGAAGTAGATGATCGCCAGCACGACGAAGGTTTCCCATACGCCGACCGAGGTCGGCGTTGCAAAATGCTTGATCAGGCGATCGGCAAGCGGTGCGCCGATCATTGCGCCGCCGCCGAATCCCATGATCGCCATCCCGGTTGCCATGCCGCGGCGATCCGGAAACCATTTGATCAGCGTGGAAACCGGCGAGATGTATCCCAAGCCCAGTCCGATACCGCCGATGACGCCAGAACCGAGCCACAGCAGCCAGATTTGATGCACATAAATGCCGAACGCGGAGATCAGCAAGCCGCCGCACCAGCACAGCGCAGCAACGAATCCCGCCTTGCGCGGACCCGCATGTTCGAGCCAACCGCCCCAGATCGCTGCGGCCGAACCGAGAAACACGAAAAACAGCGTGAACATCCAGCCCAACATGGAAATTTTCCAGTCGCAAGTGGATGAGAATATCTCTGCAAAAAAGCTCATGTCGCTAGGACAGGCAACCGAACTGCTGATGCCGATAGCGCGGGACAATGGCAGCCAGAAAACGGAAAAACCGTAAGCCATGCCGATACACAGGTGAATTGCGAGCGCCGCAGGCGGAACCAGCCAGCGATTGAAGCCCGGACCGGCGACCGTACGCTCCTTTGACAGCAAGCCCGGGGTCGCCACGCTTCCTCCGGCCACCGCCCCATCTTTTGCAAACGAGCCTGAATTTGACATGTCTTCTCCTCTGAAATGAAATATGCTTTTTATCGCATATCTTTTTTGACGGCCACGATTCTGTAACCTAGAGGAAAATAGCACTCTCGCATGGTTTCCTCAATATGTCTTTCGATCACATATGTTTAAGCTTTCGATCGCTCCCCACTGGCAAATCAGCCGGCAGAACGGCAGCAAGGTGGATGCGGAAATGCTGCTGGCGTTGCTGGTAGGCATCAAGGAGACCCGGGCGATCACCCAGGCCGCCGCCGCCGCGGGCTTGTCTTACCGCTACGCGTGGGGCGTATTGCGCGAGGCCGAACGGCTGTTCGGCGGGCCGCTTCTCGAAAAGACGCGCGGCCGCGGCACTACCCTGACCCCGCTGGCGGAAACGCTGATCTGGGCAGACCGCCGGATTGCGGCCCGCCTGTCGCCGATCCTGGAAAGCCTGGCGTCGGAACTCGAGGGCGAGCTGGACCGGATCATTCTGGGCGAGCGCCGGGCGCTGCGGCTGAACGCCAGTCACGGGTTCGCGGTCGCGATGCTGCTGAACAGTCTGGAAGAGGCCGGCATTCCGATGGAACTGCGTTACCGCAACAGCACCGAAGCCGTCGCCGCCCTGTCGCGCAAGGAGTGCGACCTTGCCGGCTTCCATGTACCGCTCGGCCACTACCAGTTGCCGGCCGCGATGCATTACGCCGCCTGGCTCGGGCGCGAGGAGCACCGTCTGATCCACCTCACCACGCGGCGCCAGGGATTTTGCGTCGCACCGGGCAATCCGAAGGACGTGTACACCCTGGAGGATCTCACGCGGCCGGACATCCGCTTCGTCAACCGTCAGAACGGTTCCGGCACCCGCATGCTGGTCGAACTGATGCTGGGTGACATCGGCATCACGGCAACCGACATCAATGGCTTCGAAAGCGCCGAATTCACGCATGCCGCGGTCGCGGCCTACATTGCCAGCGGGATGGCGGACGTCGGCATCGGCGTCGAGACCGCCGCACAGCGGTTCGGACTCAATTTCATCCCGCTGATGGAAGAGCGCTATTTCCTTGCGGCGCCGACGGCCGCGATCGACGATCCGGCCATGCGCCAGGTGCTCGCGCTGATCCGCTCTCGGGCTTACCGCGACGGCGTCCATGCCCTGCCGGGCTACGACAGCAGCGAAACCGGCCGGGTGCTGACCGTCGAGGAAGCGTTCGGACCGTTGCCGGACCGTCGCGCGTCGGCGAAAAAGAAAACGGACGGCGGCGCCGTCCGTTCGGTGGGGCCGAGGCCGGTCAAATCGGGCCCGCGGATCTGAACGTTCCGGAACTAGGTGTTCTGGATCGTGATGGTCGGGAATTTGCTGGTCATGTCCTTGGCCTTCTCGGCCACCTTGACCGCGACCTTGCGCGCGATTTCCTTGTAGATCGTCGCCACCGGGCCGTCCGGGTCGGCGACCACGGTCGGCATGCCGGCGTCGGTCTGTGAACGAATCGACATCGTCAGCGGCAGCTTGCCGAGCAGTTCGACGCCGAAGTCGGCGCACATCCTCTCGCCGCCGCCCTCGCCGAAGATCGCCTCGGCGTGGCCGCAGTTCGAGCACAGGTGCGTGCTCATGTTCTCCACCACGCCGAGGATCGGGATGCCGACCTTCTCGAACATCTTCAGTCCCTTGCGCGCGTCGAGCAGCGCAATGTCCTGCGGCGTGGTCACGATCACCGCGCCGGTGACCGGCACCTTCTGCGACAGCGTCAGCTGGACGTCGCCGGTGCCCGGCGGCATGTCGACGATCAGGTAGTCGAGGTCGCGCCAGTTGGTCTGGTCGAGCAGTTGCTGCAGCGCCTGCGTGACGATCGGGCCGCGCCAGACCATCGGCTCGTCCGGGTCGATCATGAAACCGCTCGACGACACCTGCAGGCCGTGGTTTTCCATCGGGTCCATCGTCTTGCCGTCGAGCGTCTCGGGCCGGCCGCTGATGCCGAGCATCATCGGCTGCGACGGGCCGTAGATGTCGGCGTCCAGGATACCGACCTGCGCGCCCTCGGCGGCCAGCGCCAGCGCCAAGTTGACCGCGGTGGTCGACTTGCCGACGCCGCCCTTGCCGGACGCGACAGCGATGATGTTCTTGACGTTGCCCTTGAGCTTGACGCCGCGCTGCACCGCGTGCGCGACGATCTTCGACTGCACGTTGACGCTGACGTTGCCGATGCCCGGGATGGCGCGCACCGCGGCGATCGCGGCCTTGCGGATGTCGGCGATCTGGCTTTTCGCCGGGTAGCCGAGGTCGACGTCGAGCGACACGTCGTTGCCGTCGATCTGGATGTTCTTCGCCGACCGGCCGGCGACCAGGTCCTTGCCGGTGTTCGGGTCCACGACGGTGGACAGCGCGTCCTTGACCGCTTCGATCGTGATGCTCATTGCTTCCTCATGCCTCTGCTGATGTCGAATCCGACAGTCTAAACCAATTCCCCCGTGCGTCAGCCCCCGGATCGTCGCGCTGCTAGAATCCCGCTTTCGCCGCTTTTTACCTCTCTCGCGCATCGCTTCATGAACGCCCCTTCCCCCCGCAAGCTGTTCGTCACCACCGCCCTGCCCTACGCCAACGGCGCGTTCCACATCGGCCACATCATGGAATACATCCAGGCCGACATCTGGGTGCGCTTCCAGCGGATGCTGGGCAACGACGTCAGCTTCGTCGGCGCCGACGACGCGCACGGCGCGCCGATCATGATCGCAG
>JBQCGO010000297.1:0-10155 GCA_051955575.1 Burkholderiaceae bacterium | reverse complement strand
TGGCGCGCGCGCCCCCCCCCCCCCCGCTACCAGGATCACATCCGGCCGAAGACCAGCGTGCCGTTGGTACCGCCGAATCCAAACGAATTCTTCAACGCGATTCGAATCGGCATGTCGCGCGCGGCGTTGGCACAGTAATCCAGGTCGCAGGCGGGATCCTGGTTGAAAATGTTGATGGTCGGCGGCGATACTTGCTTGTTCACCGCCATGACCGTGAACACCGCTTCGAGGCCACCTGCACCCCCGAGCAGATGTCCGGTCATCGACTTGGTGGAGTTGACGACCACGTCGGCAGCGCGATCGCTGAGTGCCCGCTTGATCGCTATGGTCTCGGCGATGTCGCCGAGCGGCGTCGAGGTGCCGTGCGCGTTGACGTAGTCGACGTCGCCGGGATTCACCCCCGCGTTCTTCATCGCCGCCATCATGCACTGCCGCGCGCCTTCCCCGTCTTCGAGCGGCGCGGTCATGTGATGCGCGTCGCCGCTCATGCCGAAACCGAGCACTTCCGCGTAGATCTTCGCGCCGCGCGCCTTCGCGTGCTCGTATTCCTCAAGCACCATGACGCCCGCACCTTCGCCGAGCACGAAGCCGTCGCGGTCGCGGTCCCAAGGCCGGGAAGCCGTCGCCGGGTCGTCGTTGCGCGAAGACAGCGCGCGCGCGGCGGCAAAGCCGCCGATGCCCAGCGGCGAGATCGTGGATTCGGCGCCGCCGGCGATCATCACGTCGGCATCGCCGTACTCGATCATGCGCGCCGCCGCGCCGATGCAATGCAGTCCGGTGGTGCAGGCGGTGACGATCGCGAGGTTCGGCCCCTTGAGTCCGTACTTGATCGACAAGTGGCCGGAGATCATGTTGATGATCGATGCCGGCACGAAGAACGGGCTGACCCGGCGCGGGCCGCGATTGACCAGTTCGGCATGCGTCTCCTCGATCATCGGCAGGCCGCCGATGCCCGAACCGACCAGCACGCCGATCCGGTCCGCATTCTGCTCCGTGACCTCCAGGCCGCTGTCGCGGATCGCCTGCATGCCGGCCGCGAGCCCGTAATGGATGAAGGTGTCCATGTGGCGCGCTTCCTTGCCGGGAATATATTCCTCGACGTTGAAGCCCTTGACCTCGCCGGCGAAACGCGTACTGAAGGACGAGGCATCGAACCGGGTGACGTCCGCGATCCCGGACTTGCCCGCCGTAATCGCCTGCCAGGCATCCGCCAGCGTATTGCCGACCGGCGAGATGCAACCCATCCCGGTCACGACGACGCGGCGTTCACTGAAACGACTCAAACCGTTCTCCCGCGTCCGTACGCTCAAGCCTTGACGTGCGCCTTGGCGTAATCGATCGCCTGCTGCACCGTCGTGATCTTTTCCGCTTCCTCGTCGGGGATTTCCATCTCGAATTCGTCTTCAAGCGCCATCACCAGTTCGACGGTATCGAGCGAGTCCGCGCCCAAGTCGTCGACGAACGACGATTCGGTCTTGATTTCGGATTCGGCCACGCCGAGCTGTTCTGCGACGATCTTCTTGACGCGTTGTTCGATATCGGACATGTATGCCTCCAGAGGGGGGTGGTTACGAAAGTGCGCGCATTTTAGCAGGTTTGCGCAGTCAAAATTCAGTTTTGTCCGGCAGTTCCGCGGGTGGTTTCCGCAGCGCAGCCCGAGGGCCCGGACGCTGCCTTCAGCCCATGTACATGCCGCCGTTCACATGCAGCGTCGTGCCGGTGACGTAGGCTGCCTGCGGCGAAGCGAGAAAGGCGACCGCAGCGGCGACGTCCGCCGGCGAGCCGAGGCGACCAAGCGGGATCTGCTGCAGGATCGCGGCCGACTGCTGTTCGTTCAATGCCTTGGTCATGTCAGTGTCGATGAACCCCGGCGCGACGCAGTTCACGGTGATGTTCCGGCTGCCGACTTCGCGCGCCAGCGCGCGTGTCATGCCCGCGACGCCTGCCTTGGCCGCCGCGTAGTTCATCTGGCCGGGATTGCCCGCCGAACCGACCACTGAGGTGATATTGACGATGCGGCCGTGCCGGGCCTTCATCATCCCGCGCAGCACCGCCCGCGACAGGCGTGCCACGGCGGTGAGATTGGTGGCGATCACTGCATCCCATTCCTCGTCCTTCATCCGCATCGCCAGCTGGTCCTGCGTGATGCCGGCATTGTTGACGAGGATCGACAGCTTGCCGAACTCGTTCTGTATTTCGTCGACCAGCGACTGGCAACGGGCGGCGTCGTTGACGTTGCAGGCCACGCCCTTACCGCGGTCCGGGCCGATGGCATCGAGTGCATGACGGATCGCGTCGGCGCCCGCCTCGGTGGTGGCAGTGCCGATCACGACCGCGCCTTGCTGGATGAGTTGTTCGGCGATGGCGCGGCCGATGCCACGCGAGGCGCCGGTCACCAGCGCGACTTCACCGACCAGGGAAGCGGAATGCAGATTCATTTCAATACCTCCAGCAAATGATCGAGCGAGGCCTGGTCGACAATGGCTTCAGCCTGCAGCGCGGGATCGATGCGCTTGGTCAGGCCGGCGAGCACCTTGCCCGGGCCGCACTCGACGACGGTGGCGACGCCGTCGGCCGCGATTTTCCGTACCGTCTCCACCCAGCGCACCGGCCGGGCTGCTTGCCGCACCAGCGCATCCTTGATGGCGGCAGGATCGCGCTCGACGGCAACGTCGACGTTGTTGATCATCGGGATCGCCGGCGCGGAAAACGACACGCTAGCGAGATATTCGCGCAAGCGGTCGGACGCGGGCTGGAGCAGCGACGAGTGAAAGGGCGCCGACACCGGCAACGGCAGCGCGCGCTTGGCGCCCTTCTCCTTCGCCAACGCGCAAGTGCGCTCGACCGCTGCCTTGTGGCCGGCGATCACGACCTGCGCCGGCGCGTTGAAATTGACGGCCTCGACCACTTCGCCTTGCGCGGCTTGCGCACAGACGTCGCGCACCGCGTCGTCGGACAAGCCGAGGATCGCCGCCATGCCGCCCTCGCCGACCGGTACCGCCTGCTGCATCGCTTCGGCCCGGAAACGGACCAGCGGCACCGCATCGCGGAAGGCGATCACGCCGGCGGCGACCAGCGCCGAGTATTCGCCGAGGCTGTGACCGGCGACGATCGCCGGCGCCTTGCCGCCCGCTGCAATCCAGGCGCGATAGCAGGCGACCGCGGCGGTCAGCATCACGGGCTGGGTATTGGTGGTCAGGTCCAAGGCTTCCTTCGGCCCGTTGGCGAATAGTTCGCCGAGATCCTGACGCAGCGCGTCGGATGCCTCGGCGATCGTATTCCGGACGATCGGATTGCCGGCGAAGCCGTTCAGCATGCCGATGGCTTGCGAACCCTGGCCGGGAAAGACGAAGGCGAATGTGCTCATGCGAATCGAGAATGGATTGGTTGCGGAAACGGCGCTTCCGGAAAGCGCCTTACATGCGCGCGAGCGCTGCGCCCCAGGTGAAGCCGCCGCCGACGCCTTCCATCAGCACGTGCTGGCCCCGGCGGATGCGTCCGTCGCGCACCGCGACGTCGAGCGCAAGCGGAATCGAGGCGGCCGAGGTGTTGCCGTGCCGGTCGACGGTCGCAATCATTTTTTCCGGCGGCATCCCGAGTTTCTTCGCGGTGCCCTGCATGATGCGAATATTGGCTTGGTGAGGCACCAGCCAGTCGAGTTCGACGGGCGCCATGCCAGCCGCGTCCAGCACTTCGTGCGCGACCTTTTCCAGAACCGAGACGGCCAGCTTGAACACCGCCTGGCCGTCCATGTGCAGGAAGGCCGCACCGTCCACCGCCCCGCCCGCGATCCTGCCGGGCACGCAGAGGATGTCGCCATGGCGGCCGTCGGCATGGAGGCGCGTCGCCAGGATGCCCGGCTCCGCGGATGCGCTCAGCACCACGGCGCCGGCGCCGTCGCCGAACAGCACGCAGGTGGAACGATCGTTGAAATCGAGGATGCGCGAAAACACTTCGGCGCCGACCACCAGCGCGTTGCGGTAGTTGCCCGACTTGATGAACGCGTCGGCCGTCGCCAGCGCGTAGACGAAGCCGCTGCAGACCGCCTGCACGTCGAACGCCGCCGCGCCGCTGGTCATGCCGAGCTTGCGCTGCAATACGCAGGCGGTGCTGGGGAAACCACCGAGATGATCCGGCGTGGAAGTGGCGAACACGATCAGGTCGATGTCGTCGGCCTGCAGTCCGGCCATGTCGAGCGCGCGCCGGGACGCTTCGAGTGCAAGGTCGCTGGCGCAGGCGCCCGGTTCGGCGAAGTGCCGGGACGCGATGCCGCTGCGCGAAAAAATCCACTCGTGCGAAGTGTCGACGCCTCGCTCCGCCAGTTCGGCGGCCAGTTCGTGGTTGGACACGCTGCGCACCGGAAGATAACTGCCGGTGCCGACGATTTTGCTGTTTCGGGTCATGCGCGGATCATGCGGAATGAGGTTGGGTAGGACTCGCCGCCTGCGGCACAGCGGTGGACACGCTCTCCGGCGGCATCATGTCGGCAAGGCCGGCGGCGATGCGCGACAGCACGTCGTGCTTCGCGGCGTCGTGGGCGCGGCGGATTGCCCATTCGAATCCGTAGGCGTCGGCGCTGCCGTGGCTCTTGAACACCAGGCCGCGCAGTCCCAGCAGGCTGGCGCCATTGTAGCGGGAAGGATTGAGACGGCGGGAGATTGCCTTCAGCGCGCCGCGCGCAATCAGCGCGCCCAGCATATTGACCGGACCGCGTCGGAATTCGGTGCTGACGACGCTCTTGATGTAGCGGCCAAGGCCTTCCGAAGCCTTGAGCGTGACGTTGCCGACGAAGCCGTCGCACACCACGATATCGGTGGTGCCGAGGTAGATGTCGTTGCCCTCGACGTTGCCGTGGAAATTCAGCAGGCCGTTCGCGTGGTCCGCGCGCAGCAGTTCGGCGGTACGCTTGACGACATCGTTGCCCTTGATGTCTTCCTCGCCGATGTTGAGCAGGCCGACCGTCGGCCGCGCCTTGCCCTCCACGGCGGATACCAGGGCCGAGCCCATTAACGCGAACTGCCGCAGGTGCTGCGCCTCGCAATCGACGTTCGCGCCGAGGTCGAGCATGTAGGTCGGACCGTCCTTCTGGTTGGGAAGGATGGTGCAGATCGCCGGCCGGTCGACGCCCGGCATGGTCTTCAGAACATAGCGCGACACCGCCATCAGCGCGCCGGTGTTGCCGGCGGAAACGCTGGCCTGTGCGACGCCGTCCTTGACCAGACCGACGGCCACGCGCATCGACGAATCCTTCTTGCGACGCAGCGCAACCTCGACCGGGTCGTCCATCGCGACGATGTCGCTGGCATGCACGACAGTCAGCTTCGGATGGGCTGCGGCGCGCAGCTTCGTCAATTCCGCCCGTATCTTTTCCTCGATGCCGACCAGGATCAGTTCGACGTCGGGCTCGCGATTCGCGAACGACAGCGCCGCCGCGACAGTGACGGCCGGGCCGTGATCGCCGCCCATGCAATCGATCGATATTTTTATGGTCATCGCCTGGAATGAGCGCCCTGCGCACCGCTCCCGCGGGACGGTCGGAACCGATCGGAAACGGCCCCGGGGAGGCGGCGCGGCGACATGAAAACGCGGCGCCCGGTTTTACACTCGATGCGCCGCGCTTGGCAGGAAACGGACGAGGGATTACTCGTCGTTTTTGGTCTTCAGGACTTTACGCCCGCGATAGTAGCCGTTCGGGCTGATGTGGTGACGCAGATGCGTCTCGCCGGTGGTCGGTTCCACGGCCGTCGCGGGCGGGGTCAGGAAATCGTGCGAACGATGCATGCCGCGCTTCGAGGGGGACTTCTTGTTTTGCTGAACAGCCATGATGACTCCTGAATCTTTAATCGTGAAAGTGTAACACAGTCCGCTTGCGATCCGGAAAGGTTCGCCCGCCGAAAATCCGTCGCGGCGTATTGCCGCCACGCCTTACCGCTTGAGGTCTTTCAACACCGAGAACGGCGATTCGCGCCGGTCGTCTTCCGGCGCGGCCGCAGCCGGCTGGTCCGGGCATTGCGCATGCCGCGCCGACAACGGCAAGGCGAGCAGCGCCTCATCCTCGACCAGCGTCAGCACGTCCAGCGTCGACCCGGCGACGATGACCTCCACGTCTTCGCCCTCGTCGCCATCCTCGAGCTGCGCCTCGATTTCATCCGCTGCCTCGTCGCTCGGCGCCAGCACGATCGTGGCGGCCGAATCGACCTCGAAGGCGAACGGCGACAGGCAGCGCTGGCAGATGAGTTGCACCTCGCCCCGCACGCTCAACGTCATGCGCGGGTGTCCGAGTCGCCCGATCGCGCCTTGAAGCGACCATTGCAGCAGGCCGGACGAATCCGCCGTTTCCTCCCGGAGCCGGCGCAGATCCGCCACGGCCGCCTCACCCTCGCGGGACTCGCCGCGGCGACAGAATTCGATGCCGTCGATGAGGAGACCGCTCATGGCGCTGGCCGATCTTGTAAAACCTGTGATAATAACAGGGCTTTTCCTTATCAGTCAAAGCCTTAGAGCCGCCTCCGGGAAGAAACGGTTCCGCATCACCGCTCCCGAAAGAACAGATAGAACCGACAGAACCAGATGACCGTCACCCCGCCGCTTCGCCTCGTCCTCGCGTCCGGTTCCCGCTACCGCCAGGAACTGCTTTCCCGGTTGCGCCTGCCGTTCGAGGCGATCGCGCCCGACGTCGACGAAGCGCCGCTGCCCGGCGAAGCCGCTGCGGACACCGCGCAACGGCTTGCACGCGCCAAGGCCGAAGCGATCGCCGCGCGCGTCGGCGCAGCGCTGGTGATCGGATCGGATCAGGTCGCCACGCTGGACGGCGTGCAGATCGGCAAGCCCGGTTCGCACGGGAACGCGCTGCGGCAGTTGCAGGCGATGCGCGGCAGCAGCGTCGTATTCCACACTGCGCTCTGTCTGCTCGACACCCGCCGCCCTGCCGTCGGCCCGGTGGCGCAAGAGGCAACCGTATCCGCGACCGTCGCCTTTCGGTACCTCGGCGATGCCGAGCTGGACGCCTACCTGCGCTGCGAGGAACCATACGACTGCGCCGGCAGCGCCAAGAACGAAGAGCTGGGGATCGCACTGATCGAGGCGATCGACAGCCGTGACCCGACCGCGCTGACTGGCCTGCCGCTGATCGCGCTGACCACCATGCTGCGGCGCGCGGGCGTGCCCTTCTTCCGTTCCTGAACGCGATGCCAGGTACGCTCTACCTCCTTCCGAACACGTTGGGTCCGGCCGGGCCGGCGCCAAACGATGCCTTGTCCTCGGTGATTCCCGACCCGGTATTGGGTCGCATCGCCAGCCTGGATTACTTCGTGGTCGAGAACGCGAAATCGGCGCGGGCGCACCTGAAGGCAGTGGGCGCGATCCATCCGCTGGAGCGCCCGATCCAGGACATCCGGATCGAGGAACTCGACGTGAACACCGATGCGGCAATGCTGCCCCGCTTGCTGGAGCCGCTGCTCGACGGCAGGGATGCGGGGCTGTTGTCGGAAGCAGGCGTTCCCGCAGTGGCCGATCCGGGCGCGAACCTGGTTCGCCTCGCCCACCGGCGCGGCGTGCCGGTCAAACCGCTGGTCGGTCCGTCCTCACTGCTGCTGGCCCTGATGGCGAGCGGATTGAACGGACAGAGCTTCGCGTTCCACGGTTATCTGCCGACCGATCCCGCCAGGAGGACGGAACGGATTCGCGCGCTCGAGAAGCGCTCGAAGGCCGAACACCAGACCCAGCTCTTCATCGAGACGCCCTACCGCAACGCTGCCCTGCTCGATGCGCTGGCAACCGTCTGCCAGCCGACGACCCTGCTGTGCGTGGCGACCGACCTGACGCTGGCATCGGAATCGGTGCGCACGCAGGCGGCGGCGGCATGGAAGAGCGCGATCGCAGCCGGCACGGGACCGGACTTCCACAAGAAACCGACGGTGTTCCTGCTGCTCGCCGATTGAGTCCGCGGGCACGGTCGAATCGGCCGTGCCGTTTCAGCGCAGCGAAGGGTGCTGCCCGCGGGCCAGCGCTCCGATGCCGCCGGCGCCGACGGCGGCGCCGAATTTCTTCAGCACGCGCTCGGGCAGACCTTCCTGCTCGGTGTAGTCGACGATGTCTTCGGCCTTGAGCACGTCGCGCGCAACGCTATCGACGGTGCCGTAGCCATCCGCCAATCCCATCGCGATCGCTTTCTCCCCGGTCCAGAACAGGCCGGAGAACGTCTCCGGCGTTTCCTTCAGCCGTTTGCCGCGGCCCGCACGCACCACCGCAATGAACTGCTGGTGGATATCGTCGAGCATCTGCAGCGCGTACTCCTTCTGCCTCGGCGTCATCGGCGAGAACGGGTCGAGGAATCCCTTGTTCTCGCCGGCCGTCAGCAACCGGCGCTCGATGCCGAGCTTGTCCATCAGGCCGGTGAAACCGAAGCCGTCCATCAGCACGCCGATCGAGCCGACGATGCTGGCCTTGTTCACATAGATGCGGTCCGCGGCCGCCGCGATGTAGTAACCGCCCGACGCGCACATTTCCCCGACCACCACGTACAGCGGCTTCTGCGGATACCGCTTGCGCAAGCGGACGATCTCGTCGTTGATCATGCCGGCCTGCACCGGGCTGCCGCCCGGGCTGTTGATTTTCAGTATCACGCCGACCGAGCCGTTGTCCTCGAATGCCTTGTCGAGCGCCGGAATGACGGCCTCGGCCGATCCCTTGCCCTGCGAATCGATCGCGCCTTCGATCGACACCAGCGCGGTATGCGGGCCGGCCGCCTCGAGTTCCGCCGCGTCCTCGCGGAACGCCAGCCACAGGCCCGCGGCGACGACGCCGAGCAATACGAAGCGAAAGAAGATGTTCCAGCGTCGGCGGGCCCGCTGTTCTCGCAGCGATGCGAACGCCAGTTTTTCCAGCAGGTCGCGCTCCCAGCCCGCCGGCCGCTCGCCCGCTGTCGAGACCGCCGCATCGTCGCGCTTCGGGAAAATGCCGTCTTCGTTCATGCCGTGCTTTCCGAGTTCTTGTTCATGAAGTTGGGCCGTCCGCCGGCCGGATGTCCGCGTCGGGGCGCCAGAATACCCGATCTTCCCGTTCGAACACGGCGATCGGGCGCAGCCGGCCGCCGCGGCACGGTCCGCCGGCGCAGCGGCCGGTTTCCGGATCGTAGACCGCGCCATGCGTGGAGCACATCAGGTACAGGCCGCTGCTGTCGAACAGCTCGCCCTCGTTCCAATCCAGCTCGATCGGTACGTGCGCGCAGCGGTTCAAATAGCCGAATACCCGGCCGTCGTAGCGGACTGCGAAGCCTGTGGCATCCCGGCCGTCGACGCGCACCGGAAAGCGAATTCCCTTGCCGCCGTCCTGCAACGCCGCAGCGTCGCAGATATAGAGCGCTTGATCGTCCTGCATCGGCATCCCGTCACGCATGGTCGATCAGCCAGGCGTGCAGCGCCGGCACCGACGGCGCGGCGTAGATCGGCTCGAACGCTTCGAGCTGATGGACCGGATGCGCGCCGTACTGCACAGCGATCGCCGCCGCGCCCGCAGTACGCGCCATCTGCAAGTCGTGCGTCGTGTCGCCGATCATTACGGTGCGCGCCATGTCCTGGCCGAGTTCGCGCGTCAGTTCCTGCAGCATCGACGGATGCGGCTTCGAGAATGTCTCGTCAGCGCAGCGGGTAGCGTCGAACAGGCTCAGCAGACCGGCGGCATCGAGCGCGCGGTTCAGCCCGACGCGGCTCTTGCCGGTGGCGATCGCGAGGAAATACCCCGCCTCGGCGAGATCGCCGAGCATCGGCCGCACGCCGTCGAACAGCGTCAGGCCGTGGTCCTTGGTCAGATAGTGATAGCGGTAACGCTCGACGATGCGCGGCACGTCGGCCGGCGCGATGCCCGGCATCGCCGCCTGCAGCGCTTCCTGCAGGCCGAGTCCGATGACGTGCGCGGCCGCGACGTCGTCCGGCGCCGGCAGCCCGAGGTCGCGCGCCGCGGCCTGGATGCAGTGGACGATGGTCGCGGTGCTGTCCATCAGCGTGCCGTCCCAGTCGAACACGATCAGATCGAATCGTTTCCTTGCCATAAAGCCTTGTAGGTTTTCCAGGTTTGCCGGGTTTGGGCGCCGGGTTTTGCCCCCGGCGCCAAACCGCGCGGGGGCGGTGGCAGTACCGGGGGCGCGGCGCCCGGCCC
>JBQCGO010000296.1:0-6167 GCA_051955575.1 Burkholderiaceae bacterium | reverse complement strand
ACACGGTGGGCTTCACGTAGTAGCCGCTCTCCAGGTCGCCGCCGAGCCGGTTGCGCTCGCCGCCGGTCAGCACCTTCGCGCCTTCCTGGCGGCCGATGTCCATGTACGACAGGATCTTTTCCAGCTGTTCCTGGGACGCCTGCGCGCCGATCATCGTCGACATGTCGAGCGGGCTGCCCTGCTTGACCGCCTGGACGCGCTTGATCGCCCGCTCCATGAAGCGGTCGTAGATCGATTCCTGGACCAGCGCGCGCGACGGGCAGGTGCAGACCTCGCCCTGATTCAGCGCGAACATCGCGAAGCCTTCCAGGCATTTGTCGAAGTAGTCGTCGTCGGCGTCCATCACGTCGGCGAAGAAGACGTTCGGCGACTTGCCGCCGAGTTCCAGCGTGACCGGGATGATGTTCTGCGACGCGTACTGCATGATCAGGCGGCCGGTGCCGGTCTCGCCGGTGAAGGCGATCTTGGCGATGCGCTTGGAGGACGCCAGCGGCTTGCCGGCTTCCAGGCCGAAGCCCTCGACGATGTTGACCACGCCCGGCGGCAGCAGGTCGGCGATCAGCTCGATCAGCACCATGATCGAGGCCGGGGTCTGCTCGGCGGGCTTGAGCACCACGCAGTTGCCGGCGGCCAGCGCCGGCGCCAGCTTCCACACCGCCATCAGGATCGGGAAGTTCCACGGGATGATCTGGCCGACCACGCCGAGCGGCTCGTGGAAATGGTAGGCGTAGGTGCTGTCGTCGATCGGCGCGATCGAGCCTTCCTGCGCGCGGATGCAGCCGGCGAAATAGCGGAAGTGATCAATCGCCAGCGGGATGTCGGCGAAGGTCGTCTCGCGGATCGGCTTGCCGTTGTCGATGGTCTCGGCGGTGGCCAGCAGCTCGAGGTTGGCTTCCATCCGGTCGGCGATCTTGTTCAGGATGTTGGCGCGATCGGCGGGCGAGGTCTTGCCCCAAGCGGCTTTCGCGGCATGCGCGGCGTCCAGCGCGAGCTCGACGTCCTCGGCGGACGAGCGGGCGATTTCGCAGAAGGTCTTGCCGATCACGGGGCTGACGTTTTCGAAATACTGGCCCTTGACCGGCGGCACGAACTTGCCGTTGATGAAGTTGTCGTAGCGCGCCTTGAACGGATTCTTGATGCCGAGTTTGCTGATATCTGCGAGATTCATGGTGTCTCCGTCGGAATGGATTCAAAAAATCGAGCGGAAAATGCTGCAGTTTTTTCCGTCTCCGACAGAAGAGGCGCAATCGGCGTGCCGGCCGCCCGCGTCGCCGCGCTTCGGTGCGCTTTCTTTGCGAAGGTGCAGGCGACGCCGGCAAGTTCGCCGGTTTCGGCTGTCGCGTTATCGGACAGGCGGACGGGGAGTTGTTGCAGGATGGTTCACTTCGACGGCGGCAAGATAGGAATTCGCGTTCCGACGCCGGGATAGGAAATCCTTTGCCGAAGCAATGCCTGATTCGATTTCCGTTCGGAAACGATGTGCTGCCCGCTGCTTACGCGTCGCGCGGCGTCAGCAGAGCGCGCACCTGCTCGGGTGCGAGAGGACGGGCGAGCAGGAATCCCTGGACCATGTCGCAGCCTAGCGCCTTGAGCGCCTCGTACTGTTCCGAGGTTTCGACGCCTTCCGCGATGACGTCGAGTTTCAGTCCGTGCCCGAGCGTGACCACCGCCGCGGCGATCATGCCTTCGTTCGCGTTTCGCCCGAGCACGTCGACGAACGACTTGTCGATCTTCAATGCGTCCAGCGGGAAGCGGGTCAGGTAACCGAGATTCGAATAGCCGGTGCCGAAATCGTCGATCGCCAGCCGCACGCCGATCTGCTTCAGGCGCTGCAACGTCGACACCAGACGTTCGGCATTTTCCATCGCGATGCCCTCGGTGATTTCCAGTTCCAGCAGCCGCGGCTCCAGTCCGGTTTCGCGCAGCACGCGCGCAACGGTGGCCGCCATGTCATTGCTGCGGAACTGGCGGGCGGACAGATTCACCGCCACGACGAGCGGCGCGCAGCCGGCATCCTGCCATGCGCGGTTCTGGGCGCATGCCGTGCGCAACACCCATTCGCCGATCGGAACGATCAGTCCGGTTTCCTCGGCGATCGGGATGAAGGTCGACGGCGGGACGCTGCCCAGTTCGGAATGGGCCCAGCGCAGCAGCGCCTCGACGCCCTTGATGCGGCCGCTGCGCGCATCGAACTGCGGCTGGTAATCGAGCGAAAGTTCATTGCGCTCCAGCGCGCGCCGCAACGCATTTTCGAGCTTCGCCCGCTGCAGCACCTGGGCGTTCATCGACGCGGTGAAGAACTGGAAGCCGTTGCGCCCCTGCTGCTTCGAACGGTACATCGCGGTATCGGCGCTGACCACGAGCCCGTCGGCGTCGGCGTGATCGGCCGGATACAGGATGATGCCGATGCTGGCCGTGACGAAGATTTCGCTTCCCTGCACGTGGAACGGCTGCGCCAATTCGTCCATGATCTTTTGCGCGACGACGGCGGCGTCGCGGTCGGAAGCGAGGTCGGGCAGGAACACGCCGAACTCGTCGCCGCCAAGCCGGCCGAGCGTGTCGGTATTGCGCAGGCAGGCGGCGATGCGCGCGGTCGACTGCTTCAGCAACTGGTCGCCGGCAGCATGCCCGAGCGTGTCGTTGACCATCTTGAAGTGGTCGAGATCGATGAACAGCACCGCAACGAGCCATTCGCTGCGGCCGGCCTGCAGCAAGGTCATGTTCAGTCGTTCGTAGAACAGCGTGCGGTTGGGCAGGCCGGTCAGGCCGTCGTAGTGGGCAAGGTAGGTCAGGTGCCGTTCCGCCTGCTTGCGCTCGGTGACGTTCTGGTGGCAGACCACCAGCCGCGGCACGCCGTTGCGCATGAAGCGCGTGACCTTGCCGACGAACCAGCGCTGCTCGTCGGGCGAATCGCATGGATATTCGAGGCTGAACTCGTTGCGCTCGCCGGTCAGCACGCGCCGCAGTCCTTCGGCGAACCGCCGCGCATCTTCCGATGCGGCGGCACTCGATGCGCAAACGTCGAGGTAATTCATCTCTTGCCACATCGCGGGCCGGCCACCGTTGGCCAGCGTGAATTCGGTCCACGCCTTGTTCACCGTCAGGATGCGGCCGTCCTCGTCGACGACGCAGATATGCTCGGGCAGCGCGTCGATGGTCGATTTGAACAGGCGTTCGGAGTCCCGCAGCGCCTGTTCCATCTGCTTGCGTTCCCCGATGTCCTCGATCGCGCAGACCAGCCGCCGGGACGCGCCGCTTCCGGCCGCTACCAGCGCGACGGTCGTGCTGGTCCACAGCACGCCGCCTTCCGGGGAGCGGAAGCGAAGATCGAAGCGGCGGATCGCCCCGTCGGCCAATACCAGGATGCGTGCGATTTCCGGCACGATCATCGCCGCATCGTCGGGATCGAGCAGGCGCATCAGCGGTGCGCCGACGAGCGCCGATTCGGAAAGGCCGATCATTTCGCAAAAGCGCCGGTTGACGAACCCGAGCGTGCCGTCGGTGGTCGCGTGCACGATGCCGATCGGCGCGAGGTCGAAGGTATCGCGGAAGTGCTGCCGGCTGCGGCGTGACGCGTCTTCGGATTGCCAGCGCAGGCGCAGGAACGCTTCGATACGGGCGACCAGGTCGTCTTTCGCCATCGGCAGGCGCAGCACGTCGTCGAATCCGGCGCGCAGCCATGCGGTGCCCGGCAACGCGCCGGTCATCGTGACGAGCATCGGCAGGGTCACCGGCTGCAGCGCGCGCTTGGCCGCCATCAGCGCCGCCGCATGCCCGTGCGCGAGCCGCTCGTCCGCGATCAGCAGCGAGCCGATGTCTCCGTGCTCCAGTTCCGCGGGCGACAACCGCTGCACCCGGTAACCGCTCTGCGGCAGGAAGTCGGCCAGCAGGCGCCAGTCGGCTTCGCTGTCGAGCAGCAGGGAAATCGTCGCCACCGAAGGGGAGCGGTCCATTGCCGGCTCAATGATCGACCGGCTTGGCGACGGCAAGGATGCTGGTCGGGGTCGAGATGCGGGAGGCAGGGCCGATTGCCATCAGACGTCCTTTCGACGAAGGGAAATGCCTGAAACGGTTGCGGAAAGCGGCGCCCGGGATCGCGGGAGGCAGGGACGGCGAACGGACGGAGTGCAAACACATCGGCTCGTCTCGACCGGCCGGTCTTGAAGCGCGTCGGGTCAATCAAATCATGACGCACGGAAACAATTGGCGTCAACGCCGTTTGCGCGCGTTCGTCGCCAGCGTGTTAATTGTTGTGAATTTGTGGCTCCGGAGCATGCTAAGGCCGGTTTCTCGTCCGAATGGACCTCGAGGAGCCCGCCTACCGGCCGAGCGAACGCATCGCGCGTTCGAGACCGTCGATCGTGACCGGGAACATCCGGCCCTGCACCAGTTGGCGCATCAGCGCGACCGACTGCCGGTACTGCCACAGGCTTTCCGGTTCGGGATTGAGCCAGACGCAGTCCTCGAAGGTCGAGGTGAAGCGTTGCAGCCAGACCGCGCCGGCTTCCTCGTTGTTGTATTCCACAGAACCGCCGGGCTGCAGGATTTCATACGGACTCATCGTCGCATCGCCGACGAAGATGACCTTGGTGTCCGGCGTGTGGCGGCGAAGTACGTCCCAGGTCGGGAAGCGTTCGGCGTGGCGGCGGCGGTTGTTCTTCCACAGGAAATCGTAGACGCAGTTGTGGAAGTAGTAGAACTCCATGTTTTTGAATTCGCTCTTCGCCGCCGAGAACAGTTCCTCGGTGCGCGCGATGTGGTCGTCCATCGAGCCGCCGACGTCGAGCAGCATCAGCACCTTGATCCGGTTCTTCCGCTCGGGGCGCATCCGCAAATCGAGCCAGCCGGCGTTCTCGGCGGTGGCGCGGATCGTGTCGTCGAGCGCCAGTTCGTCGGCGTGGCCCTCGCGCGCGAAACGGCGCAGCCGCCGCAGCGCGACCTCGATGTTGCGCGTGCCGAGTTCGCGCTCGGTGTCGTAGTCGCGATAGGCGCGCGCGTCCCAGACCTTCACCGCGCTGCGTTGCTCGCTCTCGCCGCCGATGCGGATGCCTTCCGGGTTGCGTCCGCCGTTACCGAACGGCGAAGTGCCGCCGGTGCCGATCCACTTGCTGCCGCCTTCGTGGCGTTCCTTCTGTTCGGCCAGCAGTGCCTTCAGCCGGTCCATCAGCTTGTCGTAGCCGAATTTTTCCAGCTTCGCCAATTCCTCGGGCGACAGCTCGCGTTGCATCCGCTTCAGCAGCCAGTCGAGCGGAATGTCCGGCTGCGCGTCGAACACCGCATCGATGCCCTTGAAGTAGAGGCCGAACGCCTTGTCGAAGCGGTCGTAGTGCGCCTCGTCCTTCACCAGCGTCATCCGGGACAGATAATAGAAATCGTCCAGCGACGGCCGCGCGACGTTTCCCTGCATCGCTTCGAGCAGGACAAGGAACTCCTTGATCGAGACCGGGATCTTCGCGTCCTTGAGCGTGAAAAAGAAGTCGATCAGCATCGCTGCATCCCGTTGCGCGTCAGCGTTCCAGCTTGTATTGCAGATGCCGCTTCACCGTCGGCCACTCAGGCGCGATGATCGAGAACACCACCGTGTCGCGCAGCGTGCCGTCGGGCATGAGGCGATGGCTGCGCAGCACGCCGTCCTGTTTCGCGCCGAGCCGCAGGATCGCGTTGCGCGACTGGTGGTTCATCCAGTGGGTGCGGAATTCGACCGCGACACAGCCGAGCGTTTCGAACGCATGGGCGAGCAGCAGCAATTTCGCTTCGGTGTTGATCCCGGTGCGCTGGGCGCTGGCGGCGACCCAGGTCGAGCCGATCTCGAGACGACGGTTGGCCGCGTCGATCTCCATGTAGGTGGTCATGCCGCAGACGCGGCCGTCGTCGAGTCGGCGCACCGCGAACGGCAGCATGCTGCCGGCGTCCTGTAGCGCGAGGCGGCGCGCGATCTCGGCACCCATCGCTTCCGGCCGCGGGACCGAGGTGTACCTGAGCTTCCACAGTTCGCCGTCGGCGGCCGCGCGGCGCAGGTCCTCGTCATGCCCGGCGGCGAGTGGTTCGAGCGCGACGTGGTCGCCGGTCCGCGTGAACGGCGCGCCGCGCAACCGCGCCCTGATAGGCATTACCAAGCCCCGTGAACCCCCCCGCACCGGCGCTGCCGCGCCAATTCGGCCCACCCG
>JBQCGO010000295.1:0-6994 GCA_051955575.1 Burkholderiaceae bacterium | reverse complement strand
GGCTGCAGCCGCGCCGGGCCGCGATCGCCGAAGAACTCGGCTACGCCAATGCACGCGCCGGCCGCAACGACGAGGCGGTCGCCTGGTTCAAGAAGGCGATCGACATCGGGCTGGACCGGACCATACGGCAGACGCTCGTCACACGCCTGCTGCCGGAACCCGGCGCGGACGACGACCGTGGCCGCGACCGGCGCCGCGACGGCGACGATTCCGACAGCGACGGCGACGATTCCGACAGCGGCGACGTCTCGCGCATCTACCGGCTGCGGCAGCAGGTGCGCGACATGTCGCGGCGTTTCCAGTTCAACGCCTACCAGTCCTATCGCGCGAATGCGCGCAGCAATGTCGCCAGCATCGTGCCCGGCTTCCAGACCGGCGGCCTGATCCCGTCGCAGGGCGGTGTCGAATTCACCTACCAGCCGCCGGGCATCGGCTACCGCGACGGCCGCACCTTCCGCGTGTTTTCCCGGCTGCTCTGGTCGAACGAACTCGGTTCGCTCAAGCCCGATCCGCACAGCCTGCAGGCCGGCCTCGGCGTGCAGTTCAAGCCGTTCCGGGAGCAGGACGCCTACCTGAGTCTCGAACGGCTGGTCAAGGGCGGTAACCAGTCGCAGGACAACTGGCTGGTGCGCGGAAGCTGGGGCTGGAGCGACGGCTACGAGATGAAACCCGGCGTGCCGTCGTGGAACCAGACCATCGTCTATCTGGACGCCGGCTACTTCGTGCAGCATGGCCCGATCAAGTCGACCTTCGGCGAGGTGCGGCAGGGCCGGTCGTTCAATTACCGGAACCTGGCGACGATCACGCCGCACCTGCTGCTGGCCGGGCGCAAGCAATGGCCCGATCCGGGGCAGGGCTCATACGCCGAGGCCGGCGTCGGCGTCGCGGTGAAGGCGCTGTTCAACGAGACGCGCTACGAGGCGCCGCGCTCCCGCGTCGAATTCACCTTGCAGTACCGGAAAACCTTGAACCGGAGCCTGCCCGGCGGCTGGGTACTCTCGGCTTCCGCGCAGTTCTGAGAGTCCGTTCAAAAACCGCCTGCGCGGCCCGATTTCGGCCCTGCGATGCTTGCCGTACCGTTCGCACGGTTGGTGAGGCAGGGGTTTCGGGGAGCGCGCTCCCCCCCTGCAGGACGTGCTCCGGCTTGCCACCCCGGGCGCGCCCGGCCAGGGCGTCTCGAACCGAGCTCGAACCGCTCGCTACGGTTGTTGAACAGACTCCGGGTGCGTGTTTGAAAACGATCTGGGCGACCCGAGCCCGGATCGCCCGCTTCGGCTGTCGGGCGGACAATGAAGGCGCGTCGTGCGCCGGCGTCGGGGTGGCAAGATGAGAAGCGGGAAGACGGGCAGGAAATTCCTCACCGGGATCGCGACGGCCATCGCGCTCGGCGGCTGTTCGCTCATGACGCCGCCCGACCCGGTGCGCGGCATCGTCTGGCAGCCGGACAACGCGACCGCGCGCCCGCACGGCGACTGGGAACGGCTCGGCGCGCACGCGCTGCTGGTGCAGTGGACCGCGGTCGACGGCCTCGCCTTCGTCGAAAACGCGGGCCTGCCGACCGCGCCGGTCTTGCCCGACTGGGAGCGGATCGCCGGCGAACCGTGGGCGCGGGACGTGATCCTGGGACTGGCCGGCCGCTTCAACGAAGCCGCGGCGCGCGAGGACGTCGCGGAACTGGCCGCGCTCTCGCGGCGGCTCGCCGCGCTGCCGTCGCCGCTGCACGTGGTCGGCTGGTATTTCCCGGTGGAAGTCGATCCGACGTGGAAAAGCGCGCCGCGCCTGGCGTCCCTGCTGGCGCCGCTGCCGCGCCCGCTCTGGATCAGCGTCTACGACACCGCCAACATCGGCCCGGAACCGCTCGCGGACTGGCTCGCGACCTGGCTGCCGGAGGACGTCGGCATCCTGTTCCAGGACGGCGTCGGCGTCTATGCGCGCAGTGCGGCGGTCGCGCGGGACTACGCCAAGACGCTGGTCGCGCGCTTCGGCCGCAAGCGGGTGAAGATCATCGCCGAGGCGTTCCGGCCGGCGGTCGGCGGCGGATTCCGCAGCGCACGCGTCGAGGAACTCGCGCCGCAACTGGCGCAGTACGACGGCTTCGAAGTCTTCCTGTTCGACGGCCCGCATTACCTGAATCCGGCATTGACGGATGCGCTGGCGAAGTTGCGCAAGGCGGGGGCGCGGGACTAGCGGCCGGATCGCGGCACGGCATTCGGTCGGCTGCGCGCCGCTGCCGCGTTGCCGTCGATTTCAGGTTCCTTTGTTCTCAGGTCCCTTTGCGCTCAAGTTCCTTCGCAGCCGGTCTCGCCTAGTTCGTCGCCGGCGGCATCCCAGGCCGGGACCGATGCCGGCCGGTTGCGGATCGTCACCAGCGTGGTCAGGCCGAGGAAATTCACCTTGCGTACCGAGCGCACGTCCCAGTCGTGCTTCAGGATGTGCTCGTCGAAGCGGAATTCGGAACGGAAGCCGATCCGGTTCGCGAGCAGGCAGACCGTTTTTTCCATGAACCACCAGAAGCGGCTGCCGCTGAAGTGGTTGAGCACGAGGATGGTGCCGTCGCGGCGGCAGACGCGCTGCGCCTCGGCCACCAGCCGCTCGGGATGCGGCGTGACCGACAGCACGTAGGGCATCACCACGCAATCGAAACTGCCGTCCGGAAAATCCATCTGTTCCGCATCCATCGCCAGCAGGCGGACGTCGCGGTCCTTCAGCCGTTCGGCGCGACGCCGGGCGATGTCCAGCATCTCGTTGGAAATGTCGATGCCGACCAGCGACGACGCCACGGGATAGCGCCACAGCGTCAGGCCGGTGCCGACGCCGACTTCGAGGATCGACGCCGGATCGAGAGCCGTCACCGCATCGGTCATGGCGCGCCGGCCGGGTTCGAACACCGCGCCGAACAGGCGATCGTAGAGCGGTGCATAGAAACGGTAGGTCGAGACCACGTTGTCGGCGGAGATCTGGCTCATGGCGTGCGGGTTCCGAAGGTCAGGGGCGCTGGCGCGAGGCGGGTTGCGGGGCCGGCGTCGCCGGTTCCACTCCCTAGGACAGATGCCGGCGCGGAAGTTCATCGGGGCGTAGCGCGGGTGGCGCGCGGAACCTGGCAGCGGCTGCGCGTGCCTAACCATGCCGGGGCCGCATGAGGCTCCGGTTTCCAGCAAGGGCCACGATGCAAGACCTGTTTCCTGTCGCGCCTCCCGCCCCCGTCACCAGCCGGCGCACCGCCGTCGTCGCCGAATTCGTGCAGCCGGTGGCCGCGCGTCGCCATGCGGCGCCGTGGCGCGCGACATTGCCGAGCGGCGGCATGCCCGACTGCCTGCGGATCGAGACGCTGGTGTCGGCCGACGGCACCGAGCGCTGCGTCGCCGCGGTCTGCGGTGATCATGCGGTGCTGATGCATTACACTTTCACGCCGCAACGCTAGCGCGCCCCGCACCGGGCAGTTGCCGCCGTGTCTTCCGGGGCGCGGCGTCGCGCGCCGACCCGAGAACCGATATCCCATGCCTTCGACTGCCAGACAGCGCAGCCGCGCCGCCGCTGCCGCTGCTTCTTCTGCTTCTGCTTCTGTTTCTGCTCCCGCTCCCTACCGGGTGAGCGATTCCAACGTCCACGGCCGCGGCGTATTCGCCCGCCGCCGCATTCCGGCCGGCGCCCGCATCATCGAATACCGCGGTGAGCGAATCGACTGGGACGTCGCCGAGCGGCGCCACGAGGAAGCCAACGGTCCGCTCGGCCACACCTTCTTCTTCACGCTGGAGGACGGCCGCGTGATCGACGGCGGCCGGCGCGGCAACGACGCGCGTTTCATCAACCATTCCTGCGCGCCGAACTGCGAGGCGATCGAGGAAGGCGGGCGCATCTGGATCCACGCGCTGCGCGACATCGCTCGCGGCGAGGAACTCTCCTACGACTACGGACTGGTCTACGACGGTCGCCGCACCGCGGCCGTCAAGCGCGCGTTCGCCTGCCGCTGCGGCGCGCCCGACTGCACCGGCAGCATGCTCGCGCCGAAGTCGAAGCGCCGTTAGCCGGACGCCGGACCCGGCGGCAAATGTTCGGCAAATCTTGACGCAGGTCAAAACCGCCTCTTTCCGTCCGCCCGCGCCCGGCCTAACATGGAAGCGCGGCAAGCCGCGGCTTTCCGGCTGCGGCCTGGGTTCGCAGGACTGACGACTGACAAATTGCGGGAGAGCGCATCATGTTCGACCTGATCCTCGTGCCGACCGACGGCTCGGCACTGTCCGACAAGGCGATCGACTCGGCCATCGAATTCGCCAGGACCCATCACAGCCGGATCGTCGGGCTGTCGGTCGCCGAGCCGTATCCGTACTCCCCGCTGAGCGAATCGGCCTTCCTGCCCGACACCGAGCCCTACGACCGCGAGATGCGCGAGCGGGCCCGGCAGAACGTCGAGAAGATCGCCGCGGCGGCCGACCGGGCGCACGTGCCGTTCGAGACCGAGACCGTGCAATCCTTCGACCCGGCCGATGAGATCGTGAAGGCGGCCCATCGTCACGGCTGCGATGCCATCTTCATCGCCTCGCACCGCCGCCACGGCCTGAACCGGATGCTGATGGGCAGCGTCACGCAGGACGTGCTGGACGGCACCAACATCCCGGTCGTGGTGTTCCGCTAGCGGGACCGGGCACGCTCATTCCTGCAGTGTCCGCGCGCGTTTCAGATGCTCGATGCCGACCGGCGTGTTGCGGGCAGCAAAGTCGCGCACGTCGGAATCCTGACCGTTCTCCGCCTCGCTCGCATACAGCGCGTTGCCCATGCGGTGGATGTTGAGTTGGGCGAGCATGTACTGGCGGTCGAACTCCGGGCCCGACAGCTTCTTCAACTCCGAATAAAGCGTATGGTCGGCCGGGTCCATGGCCTTGAGCAGGACCACGTCTTTGCGGTCGGCGAGCTGGAACAGCTCTTCGTTGACGCGGCTGTGATCGTGCACCATGTGCTCGCCGTAGGCGCGCACCGCGTCGGTCGAGCCGCGCTCCATGGCCAGCTTGCCGAGGTCGGCTTCGGCAATCCCCACGCTGGCGGCCAGCAGCATGAACTGCTGGTCGACCGGACTGACTTCGGCGCGGTGCTGGATCATCGCGCAGCCCGAAAGGAGGATCGTCGCGGCTGCGGCTCCCGGGAAAAAGTATCGGCCTGTGCGCATGGCAACTCCGTCTTCGGCGCGGGCGTTCCGCCCGCCATGAGGCTTGGGCTCGACGCCGCGCGCGGAGTTCGCGGTTTTTCCGGGTGGCGCCGTTCGTTGCCGGAGCAGGCGCTCAATCGACAGGCGAGGGCGGCAGCACCGTATCGTCGCCCAGCGCGAGCAGCCGATGCCGTCCCGCGAGGATGTGGTCTTCCGCTGCCGCCGCCGCCCTGGTCTTGTTCCCTTTCGAGATCGCCTCGTAGATGCGCCGGTGCTCGACGTTCGAGTTGCGCATGTTGCCCACCGCGTTGAAGTTCTGGCGCCGGAACAGGTGCAGTTCCTTCACGTAGTCGTCGTAAGCCTGCTGCGCGCGCCGGCTGCCCGACAGCGACAGGATCAGCGCGTGGAACGCCAGGTTGAGGTTGTAGTAGCGGTCGCTGTCTTCCTCGCGCGCGGCGTCGTCCATCTGCGCCAGCAGCGATTCGAACTGGCGCCGGTGGTCGTCGGTGATGTGCTCGGCCGCGCGCTCCGCGGCGAAGCGGAACACCAGCGCGCGCAGGTCGTAGATTTCCAGCATTTCCCGCACCGTGATCTGGCGCACGAACACGCCGCGGTTGACCACGGCCGTCACCAGCCCGATGCCGGCGAGGATGCGGATCGCTTCGCGGATGGGCCCGCGGCTGGTGCCCATCTGCAGCGCGAGGCTGGCTTCGTTGAGGCGGTCGCCCGGCTTGAATTCGCCGCGGTAGATGCGCTGCTTGATGTCTTCGGCGATGGTCGGCGGCAGTCCCTGGTCGGGTTTGGTGCGGGTGGGCCGGGTGGTGGGCATGTTCGATCCTTCGCCGACGTTGGGTATGCCGGCCGATGGTTGCGGGCGCAGGGCGGAGTCGCAGGAAGTACGGCGCGGGAAGTACGGCGCGGGCGGCATTCTAGCGCGCCGGCCCGGCACCGAACTTCAACCTTCCCTGTGCCGCAAGGGAGCGGCCATTGTCCGCAATAATATCAAATGTGTTTGCAGTTGCAGTCAAAGTGTTGACACTTTAAATCCGCGGGGATAATAATCCGTCATCGCTTCCAGCGTCCGGCACTGCCAATGCGAAGAGCGGCGAAGGCAGGGAACGACGAAGCGCCGGTTGCGCGCCGTCGTCCGCGCCAGGGGCTCCGGCCCCGCGCCGCCGGGCAAGCGCTTCACATGAGATCCGTAACGCCGCGCAGACGGCGAACGACGTTCGGAATGGAATCGGGCAGGCGCATGCGGTCGGATGCAGTCGCGCTTGCCTGCCATGCAGCTGCAAACATCCGGAGGAGACGAACCATGCTGAGCAAGACCCGTATCGCCGCGCTATGCATCGCCGGCGCTCTATCCCCTGCAATCTCGAACGCGGCGCCGCCCGCCCCCTACGACGTCACCCCGCAACTGGTGGACGCGGCGAAGAAGGAAGGCACGGTGGTGTTCTACACGACCACCGACGTCAAGGTCGCCGAAGGCCTGGCGAGCGCATTCGAAGCCAGGTACCCCGGCATCAAGGTGCAGGTCGAGCGCGCCGGCGCCGAGCGCATCTTCCAGCGCATCAACCAGGAATACGAGAGCAAGATCTACACGCCCGACGTGATCGAGACGTCGGACGCGGTGCAGTTCATCGTGTTCAAAAAGAACGGCTGGCTGCAGCCGGCGGTGCCGGGCGACGTCGCGAAGTACTGGCCGAAGGAGCAGCGCGACGCCGACGGCCAGTACGCCGCCTACCGGGCGCACCTGTCGGTGATCGCCTACAACACCAAGCAGGTCAAGAAGGAAGACGCGCCCAAGAGCCACGCCGACCTGCTCGATCCGAAATGGAAGGGCAAGCTGGTCAA
>JBQCGO010000294.1:0-12165 GCA_051955575.1 Burkholderiaceae bacterium | reverse complement strand
GATCCCGGGGTCATGATTAAAGGCAAATCCGGAGCAATCCGGTGACGCACAGCTATAGGGGCTTAGTAGTCGAGTACAAAGCCAGCCAGCCGCCGAACTTGAGCGTTCTCAAGTCAGGTCTTTTTTTCATAGCCGCATTTGGCTAACACTAACGGACTGAAACCATGACAAGCACGACTTTTTTCATCATGCGTGGCGCCAAGCGCGCAGCCCAAGTCCTCACCATCGGTGATCTCCGCAACCTGTACCGCAGCAACCGTGCGCTGCTGAATCCACCCGGGTGCCCCGACCTAGCGCCACGCGCATCGATCGTCCCGCCGCAAGTCTCGTCGCAAATCTCGTTGTCCTGCAGTCCGCTTCACCTCCGCAGTTCCCGTAACACTCCCCTGTCAGACAATTTGCAAAGCACAAGTTCCGCAACTTGGGTGCTGCGCACGCTCGTCGCGTTCGGCGTCGCCGCGCTCGGCATGCACAGCGCCCTTGCCGCCGACTGGTACGTCGACGGCAAATACGGCAGCGACAGCCACAGCGGCTCCCGCTATTCGCCGTTCAAGAGCGTCTGGAAAGGCTGGTCCCGTGCGCAGCCGGGCGATACGGTACATCTCCTGCCGACGATCACCTACGGCCCGATCTGGCTCGGCGGCAAGTCCGGCTATTCCGGCAAGAACATCACGCTCAAGGGCGACGGCAGCAGCTCGAACATGACCAAGGTCTCGGGCAACTGGCAGAACCACGCGATCGTCCTCGAGAACGGACGGCATCACATCACGATCCAGAACCTCGACGTCACCGCGCCGGGCCACAGCGGCAACGGTCCCTACTCCGCGATCCTGGCGCCGCGCAATCATCACATCTGGATCCTGAACAATTACACGCACGATGCCGGCTGCGCCGGCATCCAGACGACCAATTCCGACTACATCACCATCAGCGGCAACCGGGTCGCCAACAACTCGAAGGACACCAAGAACTACATCTACTGCAGCGGCATCTCGAACCACGAAAACCTCGACGTCGACGGCAACACCGGCACCAAGATGTGGATTACCAATAACGTAATCTGGGGCAACACGAACAAGCCGACGCCGGGTTGCTGGGGCTCGAAATGCTACGACTCGGACGGCAGCGGCATCATCGTCGACGACTCGCGCCGCACCCAGAGCGACTGGAAGAAGTATCGCGGCGCGACGCTGATCCAGAACAACGTGATTGCCGGCAACGGCGGCCGCGGCGTGCACGTCTACAGCAGCGACAACGTCCGTATCTATTCGAACACGATGTACCAGAACAACCGTGATCCGCACGAGAGCGGCTGGCATCCGGGCGAGATCTCGGTGGTCAAGAGCGGCGGCGTGAACATCTACAACAACATCCTGCACACCGACGGCAACTACAACAACTCCCAGACCGGCAACCGCGTCTCGCTGTCGGTGATGTACGCCAGCGGCGGCGCGATCAGCGCCGACTACAACCTGATGTACAACTGGAAGAACGACTGGAACCTGCGCACCTACGCCGGCAGCAACAACACCAGTGTGCACATCGGCGGCAACAACCGCTTCGGCAACCCGTACTTCAAGAGCCCGAACAACAACGCGTCGTGGGCGAACTTCCGCGTCACCGGCGGCAGCAAGGCCTACAGCTTCTGGAGCCCGTCCTGGAGCTTCCCGACCACCGATTTCCTCGGCTGGAAGCGCTCTTCCCCGGTGACGGCCGGCGCTTATCAGTACGGCGCCTGATCCTCCTTCGGTAAAAGAAGACTTTCCCGTCCGGCAAAGGCCGGATTGAGGCCCGCTTCGGCTTGCGCCGGGCGGGCCTTTTTTCTTCGGGAGCTCAACCGGCGAAGATTCTGCCGTGGATCGCGGTCAGGATCGCCTCGACCGCCGGATGCCGGATCCGCCGCTCGTTCGAGATCGCGTAGAACTGCTCGCGCACGCCCGCCAGCGGACCGACCGGTTCCGCGCCGAACTGCTCGGCGACCGCCGCGGCCAGCACCGACGGCGCCGGGAACAACCCGAGCCCGTTGCGCCCGAAGGTATTGAGGAGCGCGTTGTCGTCGAATTCGCCGGCGATCTCGGCGCGCAGGCCCTGCGTCTCGAACCAGTGATCGATGCGGCCGCGCAGCGCATTGTTGCGGGTCGGCAGCAGCACCGGCACGCCTTGCAGGCTGGCCGGGAAGCCGTCGCGGCAGCGCCCGGCCAGCGCCGGCGTGCCGAACAGCGTGATCTCGCTTTCGCCGAGCAGGTGGCTGAACACGCGCAGGTTGGTGCCCGACGGCACCGGCCGGTCGGTCAGCACCACGTCGAGCTTGTGCACCGACAGGTCGCCGAGCAACGAGGCGAAATTGTCTTCGTAGCAGACCAGCTTGACCGGCTGCGGCAACTCCAGCGCGCTTTCCAGCAGGCGCGAGGCGATCAGCTTGGGCAGCGAATCGGAGATGCCGACGGTCAGCCGCATCGTGCGCCCGAGTTCCGGCTCGGCCAGCGCGTCCTGCAACTGCTCGCCGAGCAGGAAGATCTGGTCCGCATACGACAGCGCCAGCCGGCCGGCCTCGGTCAGCGTCAGCCGGCGCCCCTGGGGCGCCAGCAGCGACTTGCCGACCGCCTGCTCCAGCAGCGCGATCTGCGCGCTGATCGTCTGCACCGCCATGCCGAGCCGCTCGGCGGCGCGCGTCACGCTGCCTTCCTTGGCAACGATCCAGAAATAGTAGAGATGCCGGTAGTTCAGGCCGGCCGGACCTTGTTGCTTCATTCCCGTTTTTCCGAAGTTTTTCTTCGATTATCTTCGCTTTTTTGATTCCGGCAAACGGCTTACGATGCTTTTGTTTCGCGTCGTGCGAAACGGATTCCGCCGCCATCCCGGCGGCTCTCTGCGAAAGGAACATCATGGACCATCGTTATCACGCTTACCGCGCCGCCGCGGCGCGTGCGCAGTCGGCGACCGTCGTCATCGACGCCTCGGCCCGCCGCGTCCTGCGCAACACTTATTTCCTGCTGGCGCTCTGCCTGGGCTTCGCCTCGGTGACGGCCGGCGCCTCCGCCGCACTCGGCCTGCCCTACCCGGGCATCCTGCTGACGCTGGTCGGCTTCTACGGCCTGCTGTTCGCGATCACCAAGTATCGCAACAGCGGCGCCGGCGTCGGCCTGCTGTTCGCGCTGACCGGCTTCATGGGCTACACGCTCGGGCCGATCCTGACCCATTACCTGCGCATGCCGAACGGCACGCTGACGGTGATGATGGCGCTGGGCGGCACCGCGGCGGTGTTCCTCGGCCTGTCGGCCTACGCGCTGACGAGCCGGCGTGACTTCTCGTCGATCGGCGGCTTCCTCGGCATCGGCGTGCTGGTCGCGTTCCTGGCCGGTCTGGCAGCGATCTTCTTCCACATCCCGGCGCTGTCGCTGGCGGTGTCGGCGGTGTTCGTGCTGCTGATGTCGGGCATGATCCTGTACGAGACCAACAACATTGTGCGCGGCGGCGAGACCAATTACGTGATGGCCACGCTCTCGCTGTTCGTGTCGATCTTCAACCTGTTCACGAGCCTGCTGCAACTGGCCGGCTTCGCCAACAGCAACGACTGACGCACTCCTCTTGCCGCCCGCGCCGCGGGCGGCTTTTTTTCGCCGATACCGATCATGATCGGCCTGCTGCAGGACCCGCAAATCTGGCTCGCGTTCGCCACGCTGACCGCGCTCGAACTCGTGCTCGGCATCGACAACATCATCTTCATTTCGATCATCGTCGACCGCCTGCCGCGCGCGCGGCAGGAAGTCGCGCGGCGGCTCGGCCTGTTTCTGGCGATGTTCATGCGGATCGGCCTGCTGCTGACGCTGTCGTGGATCGTCGGCATGACCGCGCCGCTGTTCGGCGTCTTCGGCAAAGGCATCTCCGGACGCGACCTGGTGCTGCTCGTCGGCGGCCTGTTCCTGCTCTGGAAGACCGTCGGCGAAATCCGCGAATCGCTATCGGGGGAATC
This sequence comes from Burkholderiaceae bacterium, assembly GCA_051955575.1. Classification (GTDB taxonomy): domain Bacteria; phylum Pseudomonadota; class Gammaproteobacteria; order Burkholderiales; family Burkholderiaceae_D; genus JBQCGO01. The sequence continues at coordinate 8,192 of JBQCGO010000294.1, read as the reverse complement.
ACATCATGCGCCGGGCGCGGCGCGCGCCACCTTCGCCGCGGCGATCGTGCAGATCATGCTGATCGACCTGGTGTTCTCGCTCGACTCGATCATCACCGCGGTCGGCATGGTCGACGAGGTCGCGGTGATGATCGCCGCGGTGGTCGCGTCGGTGGGTCTGATGATGGGCTTCGCCGGCCCGATCGGCCGCTTCGTCTCGGCTCACCCGACCATCAAGATGCTGGCGCTGGCGTTCCTGGTGGTGGTCGCCGGGGCACTGATCGCCGAGGGCTGGGGCTGGCACGTGCCGAAGGGTTACATCTACAGCGCGATGGCGTTCTCGCTGGCGGTCGAATTGCTCAACATGCGTTTGCGCAGCCGCCTTGCCCGGCCGGAGCAGGCGAAACAAACGCAGCAAGCAGGGCCGGCGAGCGAACTCCGCCGGCGCGCCTGAGCCGGTCAGGTCTTGCGCCGGCGCGCCGTCTTGGCGGCGGGCTTGTCACCGGCGTCCGGCTTTTTCCGGTTCGCGTCGCCGGATGCCGGGGATGCGCCTGCCGGCGCGTCCGCCATCGCCTTCGTCACCGCTTGCAGGAACTGCCCCTGCAGCATGTTCCACCATGCCGTCGGCGCCGCGATGGCGTCTGCGAAGTCCGGCGGTTGCGCCGGCTTCGACTGCTCTCCGGAAGCTGCGGAAGCGGCCGCCGCCGGCGTCTCGGTCCCGTGCGCGGCGTTCGACGCCGCCGGGGCCGGTGCCGGCGGCGCGGCCGATGCCTGGGACGGCGAGGCCGGCGCGGAAGCCGGTGTGGGAGACGATGCAGGAGAAGAGGCGGAAGACGGCGCGGCCGGCGCAGCGCCGGTCGCGGCCGGATTCCACGGGAAGAACGCAAACGGATTCGGCACTCCAGCCAGGGATGGGGACGCCGCACCGTCGGCGCCCGGCTTCATCGCCGCACCGAGGCTCGCGCCCATCGACTGGATCGTCGAAATCGTCGCGCTCTGCACCTCGAGCGCCTGGATCGTACTGCGCAGCATCGACATGTTCAGGCCGAGCCACGATTCCACCGCCTTCAGATCGGAAATCTTCCGATTGATCTCGTCGACCGACAAGGTCGGCGCCGCCATGCCGGGCACGGACATGCCGCCCCACAGTTTCTTGACGAAGCCGAGCGTGTCGTTCATCGCATCGAAACCGGGGATGCCGGTCGAAGAAGCCTTGTCCATCGCTGCCTCCGTAAGTTGACGACAAGGCAAGCGTAGCAGATTCAAACGGCGCAGCGTCGACTTCGATCGGCCGCGCGCCAACGCGTGCCGGATGCCCGTTTTGTTTACACTGCGCCCATGTCCGCCGCTTCCGCCGCATCGTCCGTTTCCCTGCCGTCCCGCCCGGGGTGGCGGCGCATGGCCGGCCTGCTCGCGCTGTCGGTCCTGCTGCATTGGGCGGCACTCGACTGGAGCGACTGGCATCTGCCGGCATTCGGGAAGCGAGTCGACTCTCCCGCGGACGTGACGGTGCGCCTGTTGCCGCCCGCCCCGGCGCATGCCGCATTGGCACCGCCGCAAACGGTTTCGAAGCCGATCCTGAAGCCGACCCTGAAGCCGACACCCAAGCCGGTGTCGAAACCGGCTCCGCACCGGGCGCGTCGCCCCCGGCACGCAAGCTCGCCGCCGCCTGCGTCCGCTCCGGTCCCGGACGCCGTTTCCGCATCCGCGCCTGTCGTATCGAGCGCAGCGCCGGCTGCGGCGGCATCGGTCGAGCCGGCTGCGGTCGCGCCCGTCGACGCCTCGGCAGGAGTGGTCGGCGCCGACACGCCGCCGCAAGATGTTCCCATGCCGCCGGTTGCCGCCGAAGCACCCACCGATGCGCTGGCCAATCCACCCACCGATACGCCGTCGCCCCTCCGGGTCGAGCCGCCGCCGCCGGCGCGCCTGGTCTACGACGTGCGGGCGCTGCGGCAAGGCCAGAACGTGTACGGGCACGGCCGCATCGACTGGCGCGTCGGCGACGGCCGCTACCAGGTCGACGGCGAAGCCGGCGTGCTGTTCTTCAACGTGCTCGAATTCCACAGCGACGGCGACGTCGGCGAGGGAGGGATCAGCCCTTTGCTCTACACCGAAAAACGGTTCCGCAAGCCCGAGACCGATACTCACTTCCGGCGCGACCCGAACCTGATCAGCTTTTCCGCGTCGACCGCGTCGTACCCGCGTACCGGCAGCGAACAGGACCGCGCCAGCATCGTCTGGCAACTCGCCGGCATGGGGCGCGGCGATGCGCGGGCGTTCGTGCCGGGAACCGAGATCGACGTGTTCGTCGCCGCTGTGCGGGACGGCGATACCTGGCGCATCCGGGTGCTGGGCGAGGAAGACATCGACCTCGACGGTGCGACCGCGCGCGCCTGGCACCTGGTGCGCGAACCGCGCCCGGGCTCGTACGATCAGAAGCTGGACATGTGGTTCGCGCCGGACCGCCAGTGGTACCCGGTGCGGCTGCGCTATACCGAACCCGGGGGCGACTTCCTCGACATGGTCCTGAGCGAGATCGGCTCGCCGCCGTCCTGAGCCGCCTCTCTTCCGATTCCCGCCATTCGCTTCCCCGGATACTCGAGCACCATGACCCGTTTTCTGTGCTTCCTGTTCGTTCACCTGTGCGCACTCCTGCTCGCCTGCGGCGCGGCGCGAGCGGCCGAGACGCCGGATCCTCATCCGGTGATCAAGCGGCCGTTCGACCTGCCGCCTTCAGCCACCCTCGAATACCGGATCACCGCGCGGCAGTCGGGCATCGAGCTCGCCGGCAGCGCGGTGGTGCGCTGGCAGGCCGACTCGGCACGCTATAGCGTGTCCGGCGACACCCGCGCCGCGCTGTTCGGCAAGATTCTCGACGTGCGCAGCGAAGGCGCGGTCGATGCCTATGGGCTGGCGCCGGCCGAATTCGCTCAGAAGCGCTTCCGCAAGCCGCAGACCGTGGTGCGGTTCGACCGCGAGACGCAGCGCATCGTCTACCCCGGCACCGACCGCACCTACCCGCTGCAGGGAGGCGAGCAGGACCGCACCAGCATCATCTGGCAGCTGATCGCGATCGCCCGCGCGGCGCCGCGCGAGTTCAAGACCGGCTCGACCTGGGCCTTCTTCGTGGCCGGCCCGAACGATGCGGAACGCTGGGAATTCACCATCGCCGGCCGGGAAAAGATCAAGACGCCGCAGGGCGCCTACGACGCGGTCCACCTGTTCCGCTCGGCGCCGCCCGGCGGCGACCAGAAGCTCGACATCTGGCTCGCGCCATCGCTGGAGTGGTACCCGGTGCGGCTGCGCTTCACCGAACCCGACGGCGACACGATCGAGCAGTCGCTGGCCAAGGTCAGGCACTGACCGGCATTCCCCGCCTCTTTCCACCCGCATCCGATGACCATCAAACCCGATCCCGAATCGTCCGGCGCACTGGTGCTGTTCAGCGGCGGACAGGATTCCGCCACCTGCCTCGCCTGGGCGCTGGCGCGCTATCCGCGCGTCGAAACCGTCGGCTTCGACTACGGCCAGCGCCACGCGATCGAACTGACCGTGCGGGAACCCCTGCGCAAGCGCATCGCCGCGCTGTTCCCCGCGTGGCAGGCACGGCTGGGCGACGACCGTCTGCTCGATCTGTCGCTGCTCGGCGGCATCTCGGAGACCGCGCTCACGCGCGACGTCGGCATCGCGATGCAGGACGACGGCTTGCCGAACACCTTCGTGCCGGGCCGCAATCTGCTGTTCCTCACCGTGGCGGCGGCCGTCGCCTACCGGCGCGGGCTGGACGTGCTGGTCGGCGGCATGTGCGAAACCGATTATTCCGGCTACCCCGATTGCCGCGACGACACGATGAAGGCGATGCAGGTCGCGCTCAATCTCGGCATGGCGACGCGCTTCAAGCTGGAAACGCCGTTGATGTGGCTGGACAAGGCAGCGACGTGGCGGCTGGCGCAGTCACTGGGCGGCGACGCGCTGGTCGAACTGATCCGCACCGATACCCACACCTGCTATCTCGGCGAGCGCGGCGCGCTGCACGACTGGGGACATGGCTGCGGAACCTGTCCCGCCTGTGCGCTGCGCGCGCGCGGCTATGCGGCATTCCGCAGGGAAAGCGGCGCGACGACGCAGGGCGAAGAAACATTGTAGACTGTCGACAATTTCGACGGGCGGCTTTTCCGCTTCGCGTCTCCGGCGTCGCTTCCCGCGGTGCGTTACTGTTTCCTGCACATGGCTCTTTTCGGCACCGGCGCTGCGCTGGTCGGCGTTTCCGCGCTCGCGGGCGCCATCAATTCGATCGCCGGCGGCGGCTCCTTCCTGACCTTTCCGACCCTGCTCCTGACCGGCATGCCGGGCATCGTCGCCAACGCCACCAACAACACCGCGATGTGGCTCGGCACCGCCGCCAGCGCCCACGGCTATCGCGAAGAGTTGCGCGAGACCCGCGCCGTGAATCTGCGGCTGGTCGTCGCCAGCGCGGCCGGCAGCCTGATCGGCGCGCTGCTGGTGCTGAAGACGCCCGAGGCCGCCTTCACGAAAGCGATCCCGTTCCTGCTGCTGGCGGCCACCCTGCTGTTCATCGCCGGCCCGATGCTGGCGCGCCGCCGGCCCGAGAGCGACGGACAGAACACGGCACTACCAGGATGGGGCTTGGCCGCCCAGTTCCTGCTCGGCATCTACGGCGGCTATTTCGGCGCGGGCGTCGGCATCGCGACGCTGGCGCTGCTCGGTCAGATGGGCTTCCGCAAGATTCACCAGATGAACGCGCTGAAGACGCTGCTGACCTCGTGCATGAACGGCATCGCGGTCCTGCCGTTCGCGCTGGCGGGGGCGATCCTCTGGCACTGGGCGTTGCTGATGTGCGGCGGCGCGGTGATCGGCGGCTATGCGGGCGCGCGCCTGGCGCGGCGGCTGCCGCCGAAGGTCGTGCGCTGGACGGTGATCACGGTCGCGGCATCGATGACCGCGTACTTTTTCCGGAAGACTTATTTCTGACGCCGGGACGCGCGCAACATTCCGGCATTTCCGGACGATCCCGCGACGCCAGGCGCAGCGCGGCGGGATGCGGCGCGGAGCGCGTCTGCGCCGGCGTTCAGCCGTGCCGCTGCACTACGCTGCGGTCGTCTGACTTGGACTGGAATTTCTTCCACAGGTAGCCGGCCAGCGCCAGCATGATCATTTTCTTCATCGCAAACTCCATTTCGGACAGGACCGTTCATCCGCATGCGCCGACAGCCGGCGCGCGGCAGTGTCGTAAGACATGCACCCGCCGCCGATAGTTCGCCGGATAGTTCGCCGTCATCAGCCCGAACGTGTCACGCGGCATGGCGCGGCGATACCGACGCGGTGAACGCGTCGACCAGCAGCGCTTCCTTTTCCCTCGCTGCCCGCAAATGGCGCGCCTTGACGTGGCCGAAGCCGCGAATTTGCTCGGGCAGCGCGGCGAGCTCGACCAGAATGGCCAGGTTGTCGCGCGTGAGCTGCGGCAGCCGCGAGCCGACGGTGTCACGGTAGCGGTCGATCAGTTCGCGCTCGGCTCGGCGCTCGGCCGTCCAGCCGAACGGATCGAGCGGCGTGCCGCGCAAAAAGCGCAACCGCGCCAGCAGCCGGAAGACATACATCGTCGACGGCCCGAACGCGCGCTTGATCAGATGACCGTTTGCATCGCGCCGCGCCAGCAGCGGCGGCGCGAGGTGGAACACCAGACGGTAATCGCCTTCGAACATGGCGGCGATCTTGTCGGCGAACGCCGGATCCGCGTGCAGCCGCGCGACCTCGTACTCGTCCTTGTAGGCCATCAGCTTGGCGAGGTTGCGCGCGACCGCCTCGGTCAGGCGCAGCGGCGCCTCGTTGCCGGCCACGCGCCGCTCGGCGGCGCGCACCTGCGCGACGAAATCTTCGTAGCGGCGCGCATACACGGCATTCTGATAGACGGCGAGGAAGGCGCTGCGCTGCGCGACCAGCGCAGCGAGCGTCGGCTTGCGATGCAGGCTGATCACCTTGGCCGGCTGCGCTTGTTGCGCCGCCTGCGCAACCGATTCAGGATTCTGCGCCGCGGCACGGCCCCAGGCGAACGCGCGCCGGTTGAAGTCGACCGACACGCCGTTCAGTTCGATCGCGCGCTCGATCGACGCTTCCGCCAGCGGCACCCAGCCGCGCTGCCACGCGTAGCCGAGCAGGAACATGTTGGTCGCCAGCGCATCGCCGAGCAGCGCGGCGGCGATGCCGCCGGCGTCGATCGACGCGAGGTTCGGTGCGTTGCGCGACGCGCCGCAGGCGGAGCGGATCGCCTCTTCCGCCTGGGCGCCCGGATGGCGCCAGTCCGGGTCGCGCACGAAGGCGGCGGTCGGCGCCGGCGTGGTGTTGATCACTGCATGCGTGCGGCCCGCATCCATTTTCGACAGCGCGTCGCCGCTCGCACCGACGATGGTGTCGCAGGCGATCACCAGATCCGCCGCGCCGGTGCCCACGCGCGTGGAAAACAGCGCGGCCGGATCGTCGGCCAGCCGCACGTGCGACATCACCGGCCCGCCCTTCTGGGCGAGACCGCTCATGTCGAGCACCGAGCAGGCCTTGCCTTCGAGATGCGCGGCCATCGCGACGATCTGGCCGATGGTGACCACGCCGGTGCCGCCGACGCCGGCGACCAGAATGTTGTACGGCGCTGCACAGCCGGGCAGCGCCGGCGTCGGCAGCCCGGCCGGCGCGTCGCCGCCCGCCGACTTGATGACGCTCGGCTTCGGTTTCTTCAGCGCGCCGCCTTCGACCGTGACGAAGCTCGGACAGAAGCCCGACACGCAGGAAAAATCCTTGTTGCAAGACGACTGGTTGATCTGCCGCTTGCGGCCGAACGCAGTTTCCACCGGTTCGACCGACAGGCAGTTCGATTGCACGCCGCAGTCGCCGCAGCCTTCGCAGACCGCCTCGTTGATCACCGCGCGTTTTGCCGGATCGGGATAGGTACCGCGCTTTCGGCGGCGGCGCTTTTCCGACGCGCAGGTCTGGTCGTAGATCATCGCCGACACGCCGGGCGTTTCGCGCAGCATGCGCTGCACCGCGTCCAGTTCGCTGCGGTGGAAGATTTTCACGCCGGCGGCCCAGTCGGTGCCGGCCGGGTACTTGTCCGGTTCGTCGGTGACGACCACGATCGGCGTCACGCCTTCGGCCGCGACCTGCCGCGTGATCGTCGCGACGTCGAGCGGACCGTCGACCTGCTGGCCGCCGGTCATCGCGACCGCATCGTTGTAGAGGATCTTGTAGGTGATGTTCACCTTCGCCGACACCGCCGCGCGGATCGCCAGCAGGCCCGAATGGAAATAGGTGCCGTCGCCGAGATTGGCGAACACGTGGGACTCGTTCGTGAACGGTGCCTGCCCGATCCAGGTCGCGCCTTCCGCGCCCATCTGCGTGAAGGTCTTGGTCTCGCGGTCCATCCACAGCGCCATGTAGTGGCAGCCGATGCCGGCCACCGCGCGGCTGCCTTCGGGAACTTTCGTCGAGGTGTTGTGCGGACAGCCGGAACAGAAATGCGGGATGCGATCCTTCGCCGGATCGGGCCGGTCGCTACCCGCTTTGAGCACCGCTTCCTTCGCTTCCAGGTACGCGGCGCGCTCGCGCACCCGCTCGCCGAGCGGATGGTTCCCGAAGTACTTCGCCACCCGCGCGGCGATCGCGCGGGCGATCTGTGCCGGGCTCAGTTCGTAGGTCGCCGGCAGCAGCCAGTCGCCGTGGCCGGCATGGTGCGGGTTGCTCCATTCGCCGCTGTCGTCGAACTTGCCGACCACGCGCGGACGGACGCGGTTTTCTTCATCCTCGCGCCAGTTGTACAGCTCTTCCTTCAACTGGTATTCGAGGATCTGCCGCTTTTCCTCGACCACCAGGATCTCTTCCAGTCCCTGCGCGAACGCGCGCACGCCGGACGCTTCCAGCGGCCACGTCATGCCGACCTTGTAGAGCCGAATGCCGACCTCGCGCGCGACCGCCTCGTCGATCCCGAGGTCGGCCAATGCCTGGCGCGTGTCGAGATACGACTTGCCGGCGGTGACGATGCCGAAGCGCGCCCGCGGGCTGTCCCAGACGATGCGGTTCAAGCCGTTCGCGCGCGCATAGGCGAGCGCCGCGTACCACTTGTAGTGGTTCATCCGCGCTTCCTGCGCCAGCACCGGGTCGGGCCAGCGGATGTTCAGGCCGCCGGGCGGCAGGTCGAAGTCGTCGGG
>JBQCGO010000293.1:0-3952 GCA_051955575.1 Burkholderiaceae bacterium | reverse complement strand
TTCCAGCGGATGAGTCTGGCGCGCCGCGGCCGCTGACCGCTGACCGCTGACCGCTCTTCTCCCCTTCCATCGGCCCGGACCGTCGGCAGTGCCGCCGCGTCCGGGCCTGTCGTTTCCGGAACCCCTTTTCCGGCCCTTTCTTTTTCGTCGCGGCCCGGGCGCGATTCGGTTGTCTCCGAAAACCGACAGTTCTCAAATTCTTTCACATAAGAACCGTTTCCGAGCAGAAACAAGACATACGATGACATCGACGCGACCGCCATCCCGGCGGCCGCGTCACGGCAAACCCGGAGCGATCCGGCGACGCAAAGCTACAGGGACTTTTCGAAGTCAGCCAGTTGCCTGCCCCGACCAGACCGAGGCAGGCCTATTTGAACCGCCGCGGCCTGCCGCGGCTTACCGATAGGCGATCATCATGCGCATCGTTGCAGTTCCCGCGTCCGTTCCGGGCGCGCGCTTCTCCCCTCGTTCCCGCTCCGTGCGCCGCACGCTCTGCCTCGCGCTCGCGCTGGCCGCGCCGGCGGCGTTCGCGGCCGACTGGTACGTGGACGGCAAGGCCGGCTCGGACAACAACACCGGCTCGAAGAGCGCGCCGTTCCTGCATATCTGGCGCGGCTGGCAGATGGCCAAGCCGGGCGACACGATCCACATCCTGCCGACCGTGGTCTACGGCCACCAGTACTTCGGCAACAAATCCGGCCTGCCGGGCGCGCCGATCACGATCCAGGGCGAAGGCGCATCGCCGAACCTGACGCGGATCACCGGCGAGGGCATCAACTACGCGATCATGCTCGACGTCAACACCAACTACGTGCGCATCCGCAATCTCGACGTCACCGCGCCGGGCCACGGCAACTATGCCGGCTGGTCGGCGATCTACGTCAAGCAGAGCCATCACGTGGAGGTGACCGGCAACTACGCGCACGACTCGGGCTGCGCCGGTATCCAGATCCACCATTCGGACTACAGCACGGTCAGCTTCAACCGGGTCGCCAACAACGCCAGGGACACCACCAACAACGTCTACTGCAGCGGCATCTCGCAGCACGAGGACCTGGACGTGGACACCAACACCGGCGTCAAGATGATCATCGCCAACAACATCGTCTACGGCAACACCAACGTGCCGCTGGCCAACTGCGTCTATCCGTGCACCGACTCGGACGGCAACGGCATCATCATCGACGACTCGCGCCGCACCCAGACCGACAACCGCGCCTTCCGCGGCGCGACGCTGGTCGAGAATAACATCGTGTTCAACAACGGCGGACGCGGACTGGCGATCTTCTACAGCGACCACGTGACCGCGCGCGGCAACACCTTCTACCGCAACAACCAGGACCCGTACGAAGGCAGCTGGCGGCCGGGCGAGATCGGCATCACGTTCAGCGGCGGCATCAACGCCACCGGCAACGTCTTCGCCAGCGACGGCGCGGCCGGCACAGCCAACACCGGCGCCCACGTGGCGGTGCAGGTGACGGACTGCGCCAGCGGCGACCCGATCGCGGTCGACTACAACCTGTCGTCGAATCCGCAGAACGATTCGCGGCTGGCCGTCTACCAGCGTAACAACGCGGTGCCGGTGACGATCGGGACCAACAACCGCTGGGGCGATCCGCTGTTCGTGCAGGCGTCGGTCGATCCGTCGCTGGCCGACTTCCGCATCGGCGCGACCAGCCCGGCGCTCGGCTTCGCGATCCCGGCGGGCAGCTACCCGGCCTACGACTACCTGCAGGTCGCGCGCACCTCGCCGGTGACTGCCGGCGCCTATCAGCAGGCTTACGTGCCGCCGGTCACGGCCGTGACGACCGCCTCGACGAGCACGACGACCGCGATCACCACGGCGGCGGACACCACCACGACCACGACCACCACCACGGCCACGTCGTCGGGCAAGAAGACCGGCCGCACCAGGAAGGCTTGACTGACACCCGGTCAACAAAAACGGAGCGGCTTGCCGCTCCGTTTGTTTTTCCGGTCGGGTTTCTTGCTCAGAGCATTTCGACCGCCATGGCGGTACCCTCGCCGCCGCCGATGCACAGCGTGGCCACGCCGCGCTTCTTGCCGGCCGCCTTCAGCGCCCCCAGCAGCGTGACGACGATGCGTGCGCCCGATGCACCGATCGGATGGCCCAGGATGCAGGCGCCGCCGTGCACGTTGACCTTGTCGTGCGCAATACCGAGTTCGCGCATCGCCGCCATCGGCACTGCGGCGAACGCCTCATTGATCTCGAACAGGTCGACGTCGCCCACCGTCCAGCCGATCCGGCGCAGCAGTTTCTCGGTCGCGCCCACCGGCGCGGTGGTGAACCATTCCGGTTCCTGCGAATGGCGCGCATGGCCGACGATGCGGGCGATCGGCCTGGCGCCGAGCTTGGCGGCGGTCGACGCACGCATGAGCACCAGCGCGGCGGCGCCGTCGTTGATCGACGACGACGACGCGGCGGTGATCGTGCCGTCCTTCTTGAACGCGGGTTTCAGAGACGGAATCTTTTCCGGACGCGCCTTGGCCGGGCCTTCATCGCGGTCGACGACCGTCTCGCCGCCACGGCCGGGCACCGTCACCGGCGCAATTTCCCAACCGAACGCGCCGGCCGCGTGCGCTGCCTGCGCGCGCCGCACCGATTCGATCGCGTACGCATCCTGCTCGTCACGACTGAACGCGTATTTCGCCGCGCACTGCTCGGCAAACGTCCCCATCGAGCGGCCGTTGCCTTTCTCGTCCTTCGTATAGGCGTCTTCCAGACCGTCGAGCATCATGTGGTCGTAGAACATGCCGTGGCCGATCCGGTAGCCGCCGCGTGCCTTCGGCACCAGATACGGCGCGTTGGTCATCGATTCCATGCCGCCGGCGACCGCCACGTCGACGCTGCCGGCGGCGATCGCGTCGTGCGCGAAGATCGCCGCCTGCATCGCCGAGCCGCACATCTTCGACAATGTCACCGCGCCGGCCGACACCGGGATGCCGGCCTTGATCGCGGCCTGGCGCGCCGGCGCCTGGCCCTGGCCGGCCATCAGGCAGTTGCCCATCAGCACATCCTGTACCTGTGCCGGATCGATGCCGGCGCGTTCGACCGCCGCGCGGATCGCGACCGCGCCGAGGTCGCTGGCGGACAGCGCTGCGAAGTCGCCCTGGAACGCGCCCATCGGCGTGCGCGCCGCGCCAACTCTCACGATGTCGTCTTGCATCTTGAGTCTCCTTGCTGTCTTACTGTTCGGTCGGAACGGGAATGGGAACCGGCGCCGCGGCCGCGGCCGTCCCGGCGGGCGCGGTCTGGTGCAGGTTGATGAAGCGCTGCGCCTGCGGGTACGGGAACACGTCTTCCACGACGCCCTGCTGGATGCGCGCCTTGTGCGTCTGCCAGTACTCCGGCGTCAGCAGATCCGCATGATGCCGCAAAAAGATCGCCCGCACCTTGCGGTTCCCGAGCAGGAAAGGGCCGAACTGCTCCGGGAACACGTCGTGCCTGCCGATCGGGTACCACGGCTCGTCGGCCATCTCGTCCTCTTCGTTGCGCGGCGCCGGCACCGTGCGGAAGTTGCAGTCGGTGATGTACTCGATTTCGTCGTAGTCGTAGAACACCACGCGACCGTGGCGGGTGACGCCGAAGTTCTTGTACAGCATGTCGCCGGGGAAGATGTTGGCCGCGACCAGGTCCTTGATCGCGTTGCCGTACTCGATCACGCCGCGCTCCAGCGCCGCGTCGTCGTCGCGCTTTTCGGCCTCGGCCAGCCATATGTTCAGCGGTACCATCCGGCGCTCGATGTACAGGTGACGGATCACGATCTGGTCGCCCTCTTCCAGCACCATTGACGGCGCGTGCGCCTTCAGCTCGGCCAGCAGCGCGTCGTCGAAGCGGTTGCGCGGGAAGGCCACGCTCGAATATTCCAGCGTGTCGGCCATCCGCCCGACGCGGTCGTGGCACTTCACCAGCAGGTATTTTTCCTTGACC
>JBQCGO010000292.1:0-2968 GCA_051955575.1 Burkholderiaceae bacterium | reverse complement strand
GGCGCGTCGCCGCGATGCCAGAGCCGCGCGATGCCGGTCGCCGACTCGCCGCTCTTGGCGGCCTGCCCGCCGTCGAGCGCGTAGACGCCGGCGCCGGCATGAGTGTCGATCACGGTGACCGGCGTCTCCTTGTTTCCCAGGTAGCGCATCAGCCAGACGGCGATGGCGTGCTTCAGCACGTCGGCGTGATTGCCGGCATGGAAGGCGTGGCGGTAGCTGAACATCGGAAGCGTCGCTGGTCGGATTCGTGGCGGGAGACGCATTCTACCGGCTCGACGGCGCGGTGACGGCCTTGTCTATCCGTGCCGTCCGCCGTGCCCGCGCCAGCATTCCTGCCGTTTCTGCAGCAGCGTGGTCGCGCACAGCATCGCGAACGACAGCGCGACCAGCACCAGCGCGAAACCGTTGGCCTGCGCATAGTCGAATTTCTGCACTTCGTCGTACAGCGCGATCGACGCCACCCGCGTGACGCCGGGGATGTTCCCGCCCAACATCAGCACCACGCCGAACTCGCCGATCGTGTGCGCGAACGCCAGCACCACGCCGGAGCCGATGCCGGCGCGCGCCAGCGGCAGGCGCACGTGCAGGAAGGTCTGGAACGCGGTCATGCCGAGCGAACGCGCCGCCAGCAGCGTGTCGTGCCGCTGCATGCGGAACGCCGACAGCACCGGCTGCAGCGCAAACGGCAGGCTGTAGACGCAGGATCCGATCACCAGGCCGGCAAACGAGAACGGCAGCGCCTGTCCCGCGACGTGCTGCCACCACTGGCCGAATGCGTGGCGCGGCGACAGCAGCACCAGCAGGTAGAACCCGATCACCGTCGGCGGCAGCACCAGCGGCATCGACACCAGGACCTCGACCACCAGCCCGAGGCGGTTGCGCGTCGACGCCAGCCACCAGCCGAGCGGCAGCACCGCGGCCATCAGCAGCAGCGTGGAGACCGCGGCCAGCCGCAGCGTCAGCGCGAGCGAGGTCCAGAGCGCCGGATCGAGGTTCCAGGGCGATGCGATCATCGGCCGGCGTCAGGCAGCCGGAAGCCGCATTGCGTCAACACCTGCCGTCCCTTCGGCGCCGCGAGAAAGCGCAGGTAGCGCGCGGCGAGCGGATTGGCGCGGCCGTGCGCGGTGACCACGCCGGCCTGCTCGATCGGCGGATAGAGCGAGGACGTGACCGGCCACGACGGCTGGCCGGCCGCGACGTGCGAGGCGCCGACGAAGCCGACCTGCACATTGCCGCTGCGGACGAACTGCGCGACCTGCGCGACGTTCTCGCCGATCACCAACTTCGGCTGCAGCGCGTCCCAGACGCCGGCGGCCTGCAGCGCGGCGCGCGCGGCGCGGCCGTACGGGGCGACGTCCGGATTGGCGATCGCAATGCGGCGCACCGCCGGCGTGGACAGGAGCTTGATGCCCTGCGCGAGCGGCAGGTCCGGCGCGCCGATCATGGTCAGCGTGCCGAGCGCGTAGACCACGAGCGAATCCGGATCGGCATCGCCGGCGGCGGCCAGCTTGCGCGGGTAGCCGGTATCGGCCGACAGAAAGACGTCGAACGGCGCGCCGTTGGCGATCTGCGCGCTCAAGGCGCCCGACGAGCCGATGCTGTAGTCGACGGCCGCGCCCGTCGCTTCCGCGGCGAAGCGCGCGTCGAGCCGGTCGATGCAGGACGCGAGGTCGGCCGCGGCGGCGATGCGCAGCGACGGCGCGGCATGCGCGCCCGCTGCGCAGCCCATCGCCAACACGAAGAGAAACCGTCCCGCGCGCCGTGCGAAAAATCCCATGCCCGTTCCTTGCCGAATGTGCGGGCGATTGTAGCAAGCGCCCGCGCGGCGGCCGCGGGCGGCGGCGCGCAAAAAAAAGCCGCATCCGGAGATGCGGCTTTTCGCGACGCGAGGCGCGCTGCCCGCGCGCTCGCAACGGCATGCGGCTCAGGCGACCTTCTTGTCGAAGAACTGCTCGTCCTCGGTCGAGCCGTGCAGCGCGGTGGTCGACGACTGGCCCTGCTGGATCGCCTGGGTCACCGCGTCGAAGTAGCCGGTGCCGACTTCGCGCTGATGCTTGACCGCGGTGAAGCCCTTCTCGGCCGCCGCGAATTCGGCTTCCTGCAGTTCGACGAACGCGCTCATCTGGTTGCGGGCATAGCCGTGCGCCAGGTTGAACATCGAGTAGTTCAGCGCGTGGAAGCCGGCCAGCGTGATGAACTGGAACTTGTAGCCCATCGCGCCGAGCTCCTTCTGGAACTTGGCGATCGTCGCGTCGTCGAGGTTCTTCTTCCAGTTGAACGACGGCGAGCAGTTGTAGGACAGCATCTTGCCCGGGTATTTCGCGTGGATCGCCTCGGCGAATTTCTTCGCGAACGCGAGGTCCGGCTTGCCGGTTTCGCACCAGACCAGGTCGGCGTACTCGGCATAGGCGAGGCCGCGCGAGATCGCCTGCTCGACGCCCGGGCGAACGCGGAAGAAGCCTTCGACGGTGCGCTCGCCGGTGCAGAACGGCTTGTCGTTGTCGTCCACGTCGGAGGTCAGCAGGTCGGCCGCTTCGGCGTCGGTACGGGCGATCACCAGCGTCGGCGTGCCGGACACGTCGGCCGCCAGGCGTGCCGCGTTCAGCTTCTCGACCGCTTCGCGCGTCGGCACCAGCACCTTCCCGCCCATGTGGCCGCACTTCTTGACCGATGCCAGCTGGTCTTCGAAGTGCACGCCGGCTGCGCCGGCCTCGATCATCGACTTCATCAGCTCGAACGCGTTCAGCACGCCGCCGAAACCGGCTTCCGCGTCGGCCACGATCGGCGCGAAGAAGTCGACGTCGTTCTTGCCCTCGGACCACTGGATCTGGTCGGCGCGCTGGAAGGTGTTGTTGATGCGCTTGACGACCATCGGCACCGAGTTGGCCGGATACAGCGACTGGTCCGGGTACATCTCGCCGGCCACGTTGGCGTCGCCGGCGACCTGCCAGCCGGACAGGTAGATGGC
>JBQCGO010000291.1:0-6037 GCA_051955575.1 Burkholderiaceae bacterium | reverse complement strand
GGAAACGGCTCGAAGCCGACCTCGCGCGCGGCCTGCTCGAACTTCACCGTGGAGAAGCAGCGCTGCAGCGGCGGCAGCGGGTAGCCGCGCCGGCGCGGTCCCTCGAACGGATTGCCGCCGGCGATCTTCTTGCCCTGGATGTTGCCGGCCTGGCCCGAGATGCCGCACAGGTACTCGAAACGGTCGTAGCACGGCTCCAGTTCGTCGTAGGTGACGCCCCAGTCCTGGATCGTCATGTTCTCCGGAATGAAAGTCTTGCCGTAGCGCTGCTCGGTGTGGCTGCGGATCACGAAGTCGCTCGGCAGGAAGCGCCAGGTCTGGCCGTTCCAGTGCACGCCGGCGCCGCCGACGCCGGTGCCCGGATTGAACGAGCCGAGGTGCCGCATCGGCAGCGCGACCTGGTCCATCGTGTTGCGAAAGGTCAGGGTCTCGCGCGCCGGCTCCTCGAAGATCTCGTTGCGCACCGCGTAGCGCAATTCGTCCTGGATGTCGGTCGGAGAAAAGTCGGGAATGGTGTTGCGGAACGGGCCGCGCTCGAGCGCCAGCACCTGCAGTCCCGCGTCGGTCAGTTCCTGTCCCAGGATCGACGCGGTCCAGCCGAATCCGACCAGCACCACGTCCACGCCATCGAGCTTCGTCGCCACGCTGCCTCCTTTAAAGCCTGTTCGCTCTTATTTCATTACCGGCTTGCCGTCGTAGCCGCCCAGACCGATGGTCGGACGGTCGTAGCGCTTGCCGTACTGGCTGATTTCCTGCACGTAGTTGTAGCGCGGCCCGGGGAAGCCGACCAGCTTCCAGCCCGCGAAGTTGCGGTTGCCGCCGTAGATCGGATCGGCGAGGAAACCCTCGTCGGTGTTCTGCAGCAGCATCGTGAAGAATTCCTTCAGCGGCGCGTCGTCCGACTGGACCTTCCCGTTCGACAGCGCCTCCAGCAGCTGGTCCTGGTCGGCGCTGCCGAGCTGGGCGAAGGTCTTGCCGCCGTGGTTCGCACGGCAGTAGTCGTCGACCGCCTTGATGCCGTGCCGGTAGAGCTGCGCCGGCGTCAGCTTGAGCTGGTAGCCCTGCTGCTTGGTGCCCTCGCGCCACGGTCCCTCCATGTACCAGCGGTCGGCGCGGCCGAAGGGACCGGCCATCTGCTGGTCGATGAAGTACGCAACGCCCGCCTCGCGCGCGCCGGGGCCGAGATCGTCCGACGGGATCAGCCGGTCGAGCGCGGCGTTGACGAAGGCCAGTTCTTCGGCGGTGAAGAACGTGTACTTCTGCGGGCTGCCCGAGTCGGGCAGCAACTGGTTGGTCTGCGCCGCGGCCGGTGCCGGCCGCAGCCAGGAGGCCACGAACGCGGAAGTCCCGGCAAGAGTGGCCCTGCGCAACAGGTTTCGACGGCCAGGCTGAAACATGAGAGCGACTCCTTGCGACCGCCGCCGCAAATAGCGTCAGTCCGAAACGGGTGAATTAAATGCGTTTGCTGGAAAAGTTTTCATGCAAAACGCATACCTGTCCTGAAGCGTCTCTGTGAGAGCCGGGCGGCAGGAACGGAACTGAGCGCATTGCGGGACCGGCCGCGCTCCGTGACGGTGCGCGGCGCCGGTAAAAACGACACGCTTTCTTGTAATTGTTCCAGCCGTCGGCAGGCGCGGGCGATGCGCATCCGCTTTGCGCATCAGGTCTTCTTTGCATGTACTTGGTCGGTCCCGGTTTCCACCATCCGGTCAACCGCACCCAAGAGGAGTGGCGCCGTTTGCGGCAAGCCGCCGCACCGCTTTGGAACCAAGCCTGCGGCGCCCGGTCGACCCGGACGGAACGGCTGCGACACGGCCACCCGCCCGTCGAAGGAGGCCCGGAATGCGCGCGCACCACCTGAATTGCATTTCGTCCTGCCCGCTCGGCGGCAGGTTGATGGACGGGCGCACGCCGGCCATCCTCGGCCGCGGCGCGCTGTGCTGTCATTGCCTGTTGCTGGAAACTTCGCGCGGGCTGGTGCTGGTCGACACCGGCTTCGGGCTGGGTGACGTGGCAAACCCCGCGGCTCGCCTGAGCCGCTTCTTCCTGGCGCTGCTGAGCCCCGATTTCCGCGAAGAGATGACCGCGGCGCGGCAGGTCGAGCGGCTCGGCTTCCACGTCGGCGACGTGCGGCACATCGTGCTGACCCATCTCGATTTCGATCACGCGGGCGGACTCGACGACTTCCCGCAGGCGACGGTCCACATGCTGCGGCAGGAGCGCGATTACGCGACGCTGCAAAAGACCTGGATGGACCGCCAGCGCTTCCGGCCGCAGCAATGGTCGAGCCGCGAGCGCTGGCAGGTGTGCGAGCCGGGGAGCGGCGACGGCTGGTACGGCTTCGACTGCGTGCGCGACATTCCCGGGCTGCCGCCGGAAATCCTGTTCGTGCCGCTGCCGGGGCACACCTTCGGCCACGCCGGCGTCGCGATCCAGACCGACGGGCGCTGGCTGCTGCAGGCGGGCGACGCGTATTTCTGGCACGCCGAGATGGATGCCGACCGCCCCTGGTGCACCCCGGGCCTGCGCTTCTATCAGACGATGCTGGAAAAGGACCGCCGGGCGCGGCTGGCGAATCAGGAGCGGCTGCGTCGGCTGCGGCAGGCGCACGGCGGAGAGATCGAACTGTTCTGCGCGCACGATCCGATCGAGTACGAGCGCATCGCCGGCCGGCCGATGGGCGTGGCGGCGGACGCCGCAGCGCCTTGACGATTTCCGCAGGCGCGGAACCCGTCCCCCGAGGCGGCTGTCCTCCCTGATCGGTTTTCACCGAATGCCATCCTGATTATCGAAAGGAACGATCATGGCCAATGAACTGCAGGGCAAGCGCGTCGCAATGCTGATGACCGACGGCGTCGAGATCGCCGAATACACCGGCCCCCGGCAATTCCTGGAGCAGCACGGCGCACAGGCCGAACTGATTTCGCCGAAACCGCAAGGCGAAAAAATCCAGGGATTCAATCACATCACCCCGGGCCAGCAATTCACCGTGGAAAAGAACGTCAAGGACGCCGACCCGGCGGCGTACGACCTGCTGGTCCTGCCGGGCGGTGCGGTCAACGCCGACCAGATGCGGATGAGCCAGGAATCGATCGATTTCATCCGTCGCTACGGGCAGACGCAAAAGCCGATGGCGGTGATCTGCCACGCGCCGTGGGAGTTGATCAACGCCGGCCTCGCGCAGGGCAAGCGAATGACCAGTTGGCCGACCGTGCAGACCGATCTGCGCAACGCCGGCGCCGACTGGGTCGACGAGACGGTGGTGGTCGACGGCTGCCTGATCACCAGCCGCAAGCCGGCCGACATCCCGAACTTCAACGACGCGATCCTGAAGATAATGACCCGCCGGACTGCCGGGCAATCGAGCGGGCAGTCGCAAAAGTCAGGGTTCTGACGGCGGCGTTTTGGCCGTGGCCTGACCGGGTGGCGACCGGCTCCTTGCCCTCGCCTTCGTCGCGCCGGGCGGCACGACGAGGACCGCCTCAGATCGAGGTCGAGTCGTCGTCGTAGGAGGAGCCGTCGTCGACGAAGTCGTCCGATCCGCTCTGGTCGTCGAGACCGGCATTGTCCAGGGCGCCCGCATCGGTCGCGTCGCCGCCGTCGTCAGCATTGCCGAACAGCGATTGCCGGTTGTCACCGTCGCTCCGGCCGCCCTGGAACAGGTCGCCTTCCGGCATCATGCCGCCCGAATTGTCGTCGAACAGTTTCGTCGCGGCCTGACCGCCCTCGCCTTCGTGGCGGCCGAACAGATTTTCCAGGCCGTGGAACAGGAACTCGCCGCCGGCGACGCCCGCCGCAGTCGCCGCCATCGTGCCGAGAAAGCTGCCGCCGCCGAGCATGCCCGGCATGCCCATGCGCGCGCCGCCGTAGCCGCTGCTGGGCAGCGGTTGCGGGACCGACGCGGGCATCGACGAAGGCGGTGCGCCCGCCGGCATCCGCGTGCCGGAATTTCCCCAGGTGTTCGCGTCGAGGAAGCCGCCGCCCGCGCCGCGCCCCTGCTGCTGCTCGATCTGCCGCTGCAGCGCGCCGATCTGCGCGCGCGCCGCTTCCAGCGCCTGTTCGAGGATCAGCGCGCGCTGCGTCAGCAGATAGGTCGCGTCGGGCTGGCGCGCCACCGCGTCGGCGATCATCTCGGCCGCCTGCGGATCGCGCGAGACGCCGCGCGCGGCGACGAGTTCGTCGAGAAAGCGGCGCAGCAACTGGATTTCGTTGGGACTCATATTCCACCTCCATGCGGGTCTCGGCCGGGAACGGCCGCCGCGTCATGCTGCATGGAGTCGCGCGCCCGGGCAAAGTTGCAGCGGCACGCGGGCGCGTCCGCTACAGCATTTCCAGCGGACGCGGGCCGTCGGGCGGCGGGAATACCGCGTCGAGCGCGGCCAGTTGGGCGACGTCCAGCGGCCGGTCGCGCGCGCCGGCATTCTCGCGCACGTGGGCCGGGGTCGACGCCTTCGGAATCACCAGCACGTTCTGTTGCGCGAGCAGCCACGCGAGCGCAACCTGCGCCGGCGTCATGCCCCATTGCGCGGCAAGCCTGACCAGACGCCGGTCCGCCGGCAGCCGGCCCTGCTCGACCGGGGAATAGGCCATGACCGGCAGCCGGTGCGCGCGGCACCACGGCAGCAAGTCCCATTCGGGGCCGCGCCGCATCAGGTTGTACAGCACCTGGTCGGTCGCCGCGCCGTCGCCGCCCGGCACCGACCAGAGTTCGCGCAGGTCGTCGGTATCGAGGTTGCTGACGCCGAAATGGCGGATCTTGCCGGCGCGCTGCAATGCCAGCATGCCGTCGACCGTCTCGATCAGCGGCACGCTGCCGCGCCAGTGCAGCAGGTAGAGGTCGAGGCGATCGGTGCCGAGCCGCGCGAGCGAGCGCTCGCAGGCGGAGACGATGCCGCGGCGCGATGCGTTGTGCGGATAGACTTTGCTGACCAGGAAGGCATCGTCGCGCCGGCCCTGCAGCGCCTCGCCGACCAGTTTCTCGGCACGGCCGTCGCCGTACATCTCTGCGGTGTCGATCACCGTCATGCCGAGGTCGAGCCCGAGCCGCAGCGCGTCCAGTTCGTCGCGCCGGGCGGCGGCGCGCTCGCCCATCTGCCAGGTGCCCATGCCGAGCGCCGGCAGCCGCTCGCCGGACGGCAGCGTCGCATGCGTCGTCATGGCCCAGCCCGCCGGCAGCCGGCGCTCATCCGCGTCCCGCCAGTATTCACTTGCATTCGAGCGCCGCGAACACCTGGTCGGCCAGCGGCTTCTGCAGCAGGCCGGCGTGTTCCATCGCGGTCGCGTAACCGCGCAGGTACTCGAGCCGCGGCGCGAGATGGCGGCGCCTGGCCTCGATCGCTTCGCGGTCGCCGGCGCGCAGCGCACGGTGGAGTTCCTCGACCAGCAGGCCGCACTGGCCGCCGAAATAATCCATCATCTGGTGGGGCTGCATCGTTTCCTCGCGGGCTCACGGGACAATACCGCCGATTGCAGCGCAATCCGGCCGCCGCCGTCCTACGTCACATCAAGAATCGTGCAGATTGCGTCACGGCCACGGCATCGGCGTGACGTTGACGAACTGGGTCGAGTCGTCCGCCTTGGCGCCCGGGTCGGCGTCGGTGTGGCCGCCGCCCAGACGCGGGCCCACCAGCCCGGCGATCTCCTTGCGCGAGGCGGCAAAGTCGGAATCCATCAGCGGTGACTCGGGATCGGGCCAGTGCTCGATCGCCCAGGTAGTGAAGTCCTCGAAGCGCCGCACCAGTTCCGCGGCGTAGCGGTCGTAGTCATCCTTGGTCGGCATCGCGCCTCCTTTGCGACGGTTGGAATCAGAACTGATGCTCGTCGATCGCCTGTGCGGCACGCTGCCGGGCGGCGTCGAGCGCTTCCCGCTCGTTCGGATAGATGCCGGCGGGAATGAAGGTTTCGGCGACTTCCGGCTCGCGCTCGAGCCGGACGTAGACCTGCGCCTCGAAGGTGCCGTCCGGCTCCTCCACGGCGGTGATGCGTGCGATATGGGTGCCGCTCTTGATGATCTGCCCTGTCATTTTTCCTCCTTGGC
>JBQCGO010000290.1:0-13071 GCA_051955575.1 Burkholderiaceae bacterium | reverse complement strand
GAGCGCGCCGAGATCGAGCCGGTGGTCGAGCGCTTCCGCGAGTACAGCGCGGCGGCGAACGACCTCGCCACGGCCGAGGAGCTCGCGCGCGATCCGGAGCTGAAGGCTTTCGCTCAGGAAGAGCGCGAGAGCGCAGAGGCGCGCATGCGCGATCTCGAGACCGAGCTCGAGCGCATGCTGCTGCCGCGGGATCCCAACGACGAGCGCAACGTGTTCCTCGAGATCCGTGCCGGCACCGGCGGCGACGAGGCCGCGCTGTTCGCCGGCGATCTCCTGCGCATGTATGCCCGCTACGCCGAGCGCAACCGCTGGCAGGTCGAGACGGTGTCGGAATCGCCGTCCGAGCTCGGCGGCTACAAGGAAGTCATCGTGCGCATCGCCGGCCTGGGCGCGTACTCGAAGCTGAAGTTCGAGTCCGGCGGCCACCGGGTGCAGCGGGTGCCGGCCACCGAGACGCAGGGCCGCATCCATACGTCAGCCTGCACGGTCGCGGTGATGCCGGAAGCCGACGAGGTCGAAGACGTGCAGATCAATCCGGCCGAGATCCGGATCGACACCTTCCGCGCGTCGGGCGCCGGCGGCCAGCACATCAACAAGACCGATTCCGCGGTGCGCATCACCCATCTGCCGACCGGCATCGTGGTCGAATGCCAGGACGACCGCAGCCAGCACAAGAACAAGGCGCAGGCGATGAAGGTGCTGGCAGCCCGCATCAAGGATGTGCAATTGCGCGAGCAGCAGTCGAAGGAAGCGGCCACGCGCAAGTCGCTGGTCGGTTCCGGCGACCGCAGCGAGCGGATCCGGACCTACAATTTCCCGCAGGGCCGGATGACCGACCATCGGATCAACCTGACGCTGTACAAGCTCGACTTCATCATGGACGGCGACCTCGACGAACTGACCGCCGCCCTCGCCGCCGAGCACCAGGCCGAACTGCTGGCCGCGCTCGGCGAGGACTGACCGCCTTCCCTCCACTTCGCAAGGATGCTCATGAGAACCGCCACCTACTCCCTGTCGGGCGAACCCGAGAAATCCGCCAGGCCGGTCCTGATTCTCGCAGCGCTGGTCTCGATCGCGCTGCTCGCCGTCGCGCTCTATCTTCAGCACGCCAAAGGCATGGCGCCCTGCCCGCTGTGCATCATCCAGCGCTACGCGTACACGGTGCTGGCCATCGTCTGCCTGATCGCGGCGGCAATGTCGGCGCGCGCGGCACGCACCGGCGCGGCGATCGGCATGCTGGTCGCACTGGCCGGCGCCGGCGTGGCGGGCTGGCACCTCTGGATCAAGGCGCATCCCGACGTCTCGTGCGGCATCGACCCGATGGAAACCGCGCTGAACCACGTGCCGACTGCGAACCTGCTGCCGTTCCTGTTCAAGGCGGACGGCTTCTGCACCACCGAGTACGCGCCGATCCTCGGCCTGTCGATCCCGCAATGGTCGTTGCTCTGGTTCGTGGTGCTGGCGATCGCGCTGGCGGTTGCGGCGTTCCGCCGTCGCTGATGCGCGCATGGCTTCGACGCCGGACGGCATGAGCGCAAACGTGCTGCCGCTCGCCGCCGGCACGCGCGTGGCCGACCTCGCACGGCTGCCGCCGCTGGACCCGACGGACCTGCGCATCCTGGTCTGCCATGCGCTCGGCCTGACCCGCACCGAACTGATCACACGCGGCGAGCGCCGGCTCGATGCCGGCGAAGCGCAGCGGCTGTCGGCACTGCTGGAACGCCGGCTGGCCGGCGAGCCGGTCGCCTACCTGGTCGGTGCGCGTGAATTCCGCGGCCTCGCGTTCGAGGTCACACCCGACGTGCTGATTCCCCGCCCCGAAACCGAGCTGCTGGTCGACCTGGCGCTCGAACGGCTGCCGCCGGGTCCGCGTCAACCGCGCCTGCTGGATCTCGGCACCGGCAGCGGGGCGATCGCGGTGGCGATCGCGCATGAGCGGCCGGATACGGAAGTCGTCGCCACCGACACCAGCGCCGCGGCGCTCGCGGTCGCCGAGCGCAACGCCCGCCGCCACGGCGCGCGGCTGGCGCTGCGGCGGGCCGACTGGTACACCGGACTGGACGATGCCGACTTCGACGTGATCGTCTCGAACCCGCCCTACATCGCCGCCGGCGACACGCACCTGTCGCAGGGTGACCTGCGCTTCGAGCCGGCATCGGCGCTGACCGACGGTGCCGACGGCCTGTCGGCGCTGCGCGAAATCGTCGGCGGCGCGCCCCGACGCCTGCGTCCGAACGGCTGGCTGCTGCTGGAACATGGCTACGACCAGGCGGCAGCGGTGCGCGCACTGCTGACGACGGCAGGCTTCGGCATGGTGCGCAGTTGGGAAGACCTGGCCGGCATCGAGCGCGTCAGCGGCGGCCGCCTGCTCTCGTCGACAAACTGATCGCGCGAAAAAACAAAGACCGCCCGCAGGCGGCCTTTGTCATTCGCGAACCGGATGGCTCAGCGCGCGGTCTTCGAATTCGAATCCGACGGCTGCGGCGTGGTCGACAACCGCTGCAGCTCTTCCTCGGAAATGTATTCGAACAGCTTGACCACCCGCTGCACGCCCGACACGCCGCTGGCGATCGACGCGGCGCGCGTGCCCTCGCGCTGCGTGACCAGACCCATCAGGTAGACCACGCCGCGCTCGGTGACGACCTTGATCGAGTTGGCGAAGATGTCGTGGGCATCGATGAACGATGCCTTGATCTTGCTGGTGATGAAGGTGTCGTTGGAGCGGGTACCGAGGCTCGGCGTCGGCGCGACCGCGAGTTCGTTGTAGATCGACTCGACGCCCTCGATGCCCGACACCTCGCGCTGCGCGGTGGCCTTGGCGGTCTCGTCCGGCACTTCGCCGGTCAGCAGTACCTTGCGGTTGTAGCTGGTCACGTTGATGTGGGCGCGGTCGCCGAACAGGCTTGACACCCGCGACTCGCCCTTGACCGCGATCGCCTTGTCCTCGGTCTGCGCGCCGAGCGTGCGGCGGTCGGTCGCGGCCATCGTGCCGGCCACCGCACCGCCCATCACCAGCCCGACGCAGCCCTGCAGGCTGCCGGCAAGCATTGCGCACAGGAGCGCCGCGGCCAGCGGCCGGGCCAGGTTTCGCTTGTCAGTCATGGTCTTCGCCTCCGAACAGCGCGACGTCGATGCCGTCGCACAGGCAGTGAATGGTGAGCAGGTGGACTTCCTGGATCCGCGCGGTGCGGCTGTGCGGCACGCACAGGTGGACGTCCGCGTCGGTGAGCCGCTTGCCGATCTCGCCGCCGCCCTTTCCGGTCAGCGCGACGATGCGCATGTCGCGCTCAAGCGCGACGTCGATCGCGGCCAGCACGTTGGCCGAATTGCCCGAGGTCGACATCGCCAGCAGCACGTCGCCCGGCTGACCGAACGCCTGCACCTGCTTGGAAAAGATTTCCTGATAGCTGTAGTCGTTGCCGACCGCAGTCAGGATCGAGGTGTCGGTGGTCAGCGCCATCGCCGGCAGCGGCAGCCGCTCGCGCTCGAAGCGGCCGACCAGCTCGGCGGCGAAATGCTGCGAATCGGCGGCCGAGCCGCCGTTGCCGCAGGCGAGGATCTTGTTGCCGTTCGAGAGCGCGGCGAACATCAGGTCGACCGCCTCGGCGATGCGCGGCGCCAGCGCGGCGCCGGCCTGCGTCTTCAGCTCGGCGCTTTCGCGGAACTGGGCGAGGATGCGTTGTTGGATCATGGTCGGAGGATTATAAAGCACGCGCCTTGGGGCGGTCGCCGGGGCGCTGCGCCTCAGGCCTGAATCGCGTCGCGGATCCAGTCGAGCCGGTCGCCGTCGATCGCGACCACGTCGAAGCGGCACGGCGGCAGGCTGCGCTCGCGCTGCAGGAACATTTGCGCCGCGCGCAGCAGCCGCGCCTGCTTGGCCGGCGTGACGCTGGCGGCCGCGCCGCCATGGCGCGCATCGGCGCGCTGCCGGACTTCGACGAACACCAGCGCCGCGCCGTCGCGCATCACGAGATCGAGCTCGCCGGCGCGACAGCGGAAATTGCGCGCGACCAGCGACAGGCCGCGATCCTGAAGATAGGCCAGCGCGCGGTCCTCGGCGGCGTCGCCGATGCGCTGGCGCGGCGTGCGCCGCAATGCCGGCGACAGGGGCGCGGGCAAGCGCATCCGCTCGGGTCTACTGAGGGTGACTCAATGCAGCACCGGCGTCAGCGGCACGACCCGACCGTCGCGGAACACTGCCGGCTGCTCGGTGCGACGGAACGACGCCACCGGGCCGCCGAACTGGCCGCGCAGGCGGCCGGTGACGCCGTCGATGTCGAAGGTCGCATGCTGCGCGGCGATCTCGCGCACGATCCGGTAGGCATCGATGCCGAGCGCGTACAGCCGCTCGAGGTCGGCGCCGATCCGCTGGTCGGGCGCGGCGACCATGTGCGGGTACACCATCACCGCCGGGTGGTCGGCCTGCAGCAGCCAGGGGATGTCGACCAGCTCGGTGCCGTTCATGTCGTCCATGGGCTCGGCGGCCGGCCAGTCGGCCAGCGAGTACGGATTCAGTTGCGAGGTGCCGACGAAGGGCACGGCGCCGCCGACCGCGATGCGCAGCTGGCGCGCCTGGCCGATGTCCATCGCCAGGAAAATCACCGCGGGATTCTCGGTCTGTATCCGACGACGCAATTGCGCCATGCCGTTGGCGTCGAGGAAACCGCTCTGGATGCCGAGCTCCATCGTCTCGGTGCGCAGACCGGACAGCGCGGCTTGCGTCGCGAACGCTTTCGCGGTGCGACGCTGCCACAGGATGTCGGTCGAGATCACGAACACCGGCGCGGTCGGATGCGCGGCCACCACGCGGTCGGCCATCTGCCGCGCCTCGTCCTCGATCGACAGCGCGGCCACCAGCATGTTCGACGGCAGCGGCGGCACGGCGTCGCCCGGCGCGTCGGGCTGCGCCAGCGAGATCGTCGGCCGCGAGATCGCGCCGGCCTGCAGCAGGGCGGAGACGCCGCTGCGCGTCAGCGGGCCGACGATGATGTCGGCGCCAGCGCTGGCGGTCGCATACGCGGCCGCCACGTCCTGCGGCGCGTCGCCGCTGTCGACCAGCAGCAGCGAGACGCCGCGCGGATCGCGATCGAGCGCGGCTTTGAAGCCGGCGCGCACCGCCTCGGCCGCGCGGCCGAGCACCGGCGAGCGGGTCGGCAGCAGCAGCGCCACGCGCACCGGCATGCCGCCGGCTACCGGCGGCGGCGCGTTCGGGGACGTCACCACCGGCGGCAGCACCGGTTCGGTCTGCACCACCGGACCCGGTTCGGCGGGAACGTCGGTGGCTCCGGCGGACATCGGCGCCGGCGCGCGCTCCACGACCGGCGGCGTTGTGCTCGCGCAGCCGGAAAGGCACAATCCGATGACCATTCCCGCCAGTACGCGTGTTGCGGCATTGCTGCTGAACATTCTTCCCTCCGATGACTTTCGAACCGCCCGAATCGTCCGAACCGCTCTCGCTCCCTTTCGTCTCCGCGCTGCGCGATGAACTGGGCAGGCAAGCCTACCCGGCCGGGACATTATATGTTTTGGCAACTCCCATCGGAAATCTTTGCGACGTGAGTTTGCGCGCGCTCCATGTCCTGTCGCTGGTCGACGCGGTCGCCTGCGAGGACACGCGCGACACCGCGCAACTGCTGCGCCGCTACGGCTTGTCGAAGCCGCTGCTGGCGGCGCACCGCCACAACGAGCGCGAGGCGGGCGACGAGATCGTGCGGCGGCTGCGGGACGGCGCGCGCATCGCGCTGGTGTCGGACGCCGGCACGCCCGGCGTGTCGGACCCCGGCGCGCGCATCGTCGACGCGGCGCTCGCGGCCGGCCTGCGCGTGTCGCCGCTGCCCGGACCGTCGGCGGCGATCGCCGCGCTGTCGGCCGGCGGTCTGATCGAGGACCGCTTCCTGTTCGTCGGCTTCCTGCCGACCAAAGGACGCCAGCGCGACGAAGTGCTCGCTTCCGTGGCACACACCGAAGCGACGCTGGTGTTTTACGAAGCGCCGCACCGGATCGAGGAGACGGTCGAGGCATTGCTGCGCGCACTCGGTCCGGCGCGCCGCATCGTGTTCGCGCGCGAGCTGACCAAGCTGTTCGAGGAAGTGCACCGCTGCGCGCTGGCCGAGGCGCCGGCCTGGCTGGCGGCGAATCCGCACCGGCGCAAGGGCGAGTTCGTGCTGCTGGTCGAGGGTGCGCCGGCGCGGGCGGAAGGGGACGCCGGCGACGCGGAAGCGGACCGGATCCTGGCCATCCTGCTGGAAGCGTGTCCGGTCAGCCAGGCGGCGGCGCTGGCGGCGAAGATCACTGGGCGCAAGAAGAACGCGCTCTACGAGCGCGCGCTGCGCCTGGCGCGGGAGTGAGCGCCGAGTGAGTGCCGTGTGAGCGTCAGCGCTCGATGACGAACGGCGCAAGCGCGGTCTTCTGCCGCACCAGGCGAGCGGCTTCCTGCGCGGCGTCGCGGCTCGCGTAGGGTCCGGCGACCAGCCGGTAGAGTCCCTTCGACGGCAGCGCGTCGAGGCCGGCGACGGTGCCGGCCAGCTTCGGCAACAGGCGGCCGCGCGCGGCGGTCGCGTTCTCTTCGCGCGCGTAGGCGCCGAACTGCAGGTAAAAACCGGGCGAGGCGATCGCCGATGGCGATGCGGGGATGGGCGCAACGGCGGGCCCAGCTGCAGGCACAACGGCAGGCACAACGACAGGCACAACTGCGGGCACGCTCAGCGGCGCGGCAGGCGCTGCGCCGGCGACCACCGGCACCGGCACGGGAACGAGGTTCGCGGGTAGTGCGTCCTGCGCCACCGCCGGCTGCGTCACCGCGACGGTTTCGATCGCCGGCAGGGCGGCATCGCCTGATGCCGCGCCCACGATGACCGGCACCGCTTCGACGACGGGCGCGGCGGGAGATGCGGGCGCTGTGGGATTGGCCGGCGTCGCGGCGGCGGACGCACCGTCGCGGCGTGCGGCCGCCATCCGCGTGATTTCATCCGGCAGCAGGCGCTCGACCTCGAGCTCGCTGCTGCCGCTGGTCAGGTAGCCGAGCTTGAGCGCAGCGGTGTACGACAGGTCGATGATCCGGTTCGACAGGAACGGGCCGCGGTCGTTGATCCGCACGATCACCTGCGCGCCGGTCTTGAGATTGGTCACCCGCGCGTAGGACGGGATCGGCAGCGTCGGATGCGCGGCGGTCATCGCGTACATGTCGTACAGCTCGCCGGAAGATGTCTTCTGGCCGTGGAACTTGCGGCCGTACCAGCTGCCGACGCCGCGCTGCTTGAATGGACGGTCGTCCGCGATCGGGGTGTAGGTGCGGCCGAACACCACGTAGGGCCGGTTCGCGCGCGGGATCGGCGCCTCGATCTTCGGCACCGCGTCCGGCACCTCCAGCAGGTTTTCCGGCGGCGCGTCGCCGGGGCCGTCGTCCTGGTAATAGCCGCCGCGTCCCGAACCGGCGCGCGGCAGCGCGGGCAGCGGGCGCGATGCCTTCGGCGGGACGGTGCGCGCGGCGACGTCCGGCGTCGGCTGCCGCGGCGTGGTCGAGCAGGCGGCGGCGACGAGCGCGGCTGCCGGGATGGCAAGCGCGCGGCCAAGACGGGATGAAGCGCGGCGCGGTTGTCGCATGCAAGCTCCTTGCGGTCAGGTCTGCACCAGCTTGCGATGCCGCTGGATACTCATCAGGATGCCGGTGCCGACGCCGAGCGTCACCAGCGCGGTGCCACCGTAGCTCATGAACGGCAGCGGCACGCCGACGACCGGCAGGATACCACTCACCATTCCCATGTTGACGAAGGCGTAGGTGAAGAAGATCAGCGTGATCGCACCGGCCAAGAGGCGCGAGAAGAAGGTCGGCGCGTTGGCCGCGATGATCAGGCCGCGTCCGATCAGCAGCAGGTACAGCACCAGCAGCACGCTGTTGCCGATCAGGCCGAACTCTTCCGAATAGACCGCGAAGATGAAGTCGGTGGTGCGCTCCGGGATGAACTCCAGGTGCGCCTGCGTGCCGTGCAGCCAGCCTTTGCCGTTGACGCCGCCGGAACCGATCGCGATCATCGACTGGATGATGTGGAAGCCCTTGCCGAGCGGATCGGTGGTGGGATCGATCAGCGTCATCACCCGCGCGCGCTGATAGTCGTGCAGCATCGACCACACCACCGGCAGGCTGGCGCCCGCCGCCAGCGCCAGGCCGGCCAGCACGCGCCACGACAGGCCGGCGAGGAAGATCACGTAGAAGCCGGCCGCCAGCACCAGCACCGCGGTGCCGAGGTCGGGCTGCTTGGCGATCAGGCCGACCGGTATCGCCAGCAGGATGCCGGCGACGATGAACTCGCGCCAGCGCACCGCGCCTTCGCGCTTCTGGAAGAACCAGGCGAGCATCAACGGCATCGCGATCTTCATGATTTCCGACGGCTGGATCACCATGCCGACGTTGAGCCAGCGGCGCGCGCCCTTGCGCACCAGCCCGAAGGTCGCCACCGCGACCAGCAGCGCAACGCCGATCGTGTAGACCGGCACCGCGAAACGCATCAGGAGCTGGGGCGGGATGATCGCCGCGATCCACAGCGCGATGAAGCCGACCAGGATGTTGCGCAACTGATCTTCCACCCGCCCGGGGAAGTCGATGCCGGCCGAGTACAGCGTGACGATCGCCACCGACAGGATCAGGAATAGGATCAGCGCCAGCGGCCCGTCGAACACGGTGAAGTACGGCCCGATGATCTGCCGCAGCGAACGTTTCTCGGTCAGCGCCATGCCTGCCCTCCCGCATACGATGGGCGCGCCCGTCCGGCGCGCATGCTGGTTGGTTCCCGCATCGTCACTCCCGGTTGCCGGCGCTCTCGCCGCCGGGCTTGGGG
Source organism: Burkholderiaceae bacterium (assembly GCA_051955575.1). Lineage (GTDB taxonomy): Bacteria > Pseudomonadota > Gammaproteobacteria > Burkholderiales > Burkholderiaceae_D > JBQCGO01. The sequence goes on along the minus strand of JBQCGO010000290.1, from coordinate 4,237 downwards.
CCGCCCGCAGCCTCGGACTCGGACTTGACCGCCGCAGCCGGCCGCTGGGCCGCGCTGTCGCCTTCCGGCGCCGGCGGCGCGTCCTTGTCGACCGGCCGGATGCCGAGCAGGTAATAGTCGAGCGCCTTGCGCACGATCGGCGCGGCGGCCTCGGCGCCGAAGCCGCCGTTCTCGACCACGATCGCGATCGCGATCTTCGGGTCGTCGGCCGGCGCGAACGCGGTGTACAGCGAGTGGTCGCGGTGGCGCTCGGCGGTGGTCTTGGCGTCGTACTTCTCGTTCTTCTTGATGCCGACCACCTGCGCGGTGCCGGTCTTGCCGGCCGAGACGTACTGCGCGCCGCGGAACGCCGCCGCCGACGTGCCTTCGCGCACCACGCCGACCATCGCCTGCTTGACGAAGTCGATGTTCTTCTGCGACAGCGGGATGCGGCCGCTTTCCTTGGCCACGGTCAGCGTCTTTTCGTGCGTCGCGCCGTTCTCGACCATCTTCACCAGGTGCGGCTTCATCACCACGCCGTTGTTGGCCAGCGTCGCCACCGCGTGCGCCAGTTCGATCGGCGTGAAGGCGTTGTAGCCCTGGCCGATGCCGAGCGAGATGGTTTCGCCGGCATACCACTTCTGTTGCGCCGGCGTGCGGTACGCGGCGCGCTTCCAGGCGGTCGATGGCAGCAGGCCGCGGCGCTCGTTCCGCAGGTCGATGCCGGTCAGCCGGCCGAAGCCGAACGGCTCCATGAAATCGTGGATCGCGTCGACGCCGAGGTCGTTGGCCAGCATGTAGTAATAGGTGTCGCACGACTGCACGATCGACTTGTACATGTCGACCGTGCCGTGACCGCCTTCCTTGTCGTCGCGGAACTTGTGGTTGCCGAACCAGAAATAACCCGGATCGTAGACCGTCTGCGCCGGCGTGCGCTTGCCGAGCTCGAGCGCGGCCAGCGCCATGAACGGCTTGTAGGTCGAGCCGGGCGGGTAAGTGCCGGAAATCGGGCGATTGACCAGCGGGCGGTCCGGCGAGTTGTTCAGCGCGTCCCAGCTTTGCGCGTCGATGCCGTCGACGAACAGGTTCGGGTCGAAGGTCGGCATCGACACGTAAGCGAGCACGTCGCCGGTCGACGGCTCGATCGCCACCAGCGCCCCGCGCCGGTCGCCGAACGCTTCCTCGATCACCTTCTGCAGGCCGATGTCGATCGACAGGATCAGGTTGTCGCCCGGCGTGGCCGGTGTGCGTGACAGGGTACGCACCGCGCGGCCGCTGGCCGACACCTCGACTTCCTCGTAGCCGGTGGTGCCGTGGAGCCGCTGCTCGTAGCTTTTCTCCAGCCCTTCCTTGCCGATGTGGTCGGTGCCGTTGTAGTTGGCGGCTTCGTCGGTGTCGGCGATGTCTTCGGCCTCGCGCTGGTTGATGCGGCCGATGTAGCCGATCACGTGCGACGCCACCTGCCCGAGCGGGTACTGGCGGAACAGCCGGGCCTGGATCTCGACGCCCGGGAAGCGGTAGCGCTGCGCGGTGAAGCGCGCGACTTCCTCGTCGGTCAGCCGGGTACGGATCGGCACGCTCTCGAAATGCTTGGACTCTTCCAGCAGCCGCTGGAAGCGGCGCCGGTCCTTCGGCTCGATCGAGACGAGTTCGGCAAGCTGGTCGATCACGGTGTTCAGGTCGGCGCCGAGCTTGGACGGCGTGATCTCCAGCGTGTAGGCCGAGAAGTTGCGCGCCAGCACCACGCCGTTGCGGTCCAGGATCAGACCGCGGTTCGGCACCACCGGCACCACCGAGATCCGGTTGTCCTCGGCCTGCGCGGCGTACTGGTCGTGCTTGACCACCTGCAGCCACAGGAAACGCGCCAGCAGGAGGCCGAAGCAGAGAAACACGAACAGCCCCGCGGCCGACAGCCGCAGCCGGAACAGGTACAGCTCGCGTTCGGTGTTCTTGAATTCGGTCATGCTCGGTCTTGCGGGAATGGCGATCGGCCATTCCCGTCATTACGCTCCCCTCTCCCGCCTCGGGAGAGGGACTGGGAGTGAGGGAAAGTTGATGGAATGCGAGGAAGCGCTCCTCGGACATCCTCCAAGGCTTTCATCCTCAGATCGGCCGCGTCTCGTCGCGGTTGACCGCGCGGCGCTGCGGCGCGAGCAGCAGCCAGCCGATCAGCGGCCACAGCAGCACCGAGACCGCGCTTTCGAGGAAGAACTGCCAGCCGGGAAAGCGGCCGCCGACCGCCATCCGCACCAGCAACTGCACCGCCTGCGCCATCAGCAGCAGCGGGAACACGTGCAGCGCCTGCGTCGGCACCGAGAACCACAGCACCCGGCGATGGATCATGATCGCGAAGTACGACAGCAGCGTGTACGCGAGCGCGTTTTCGCCCAGCAGCGTGGCGTCGTGCACGTCCATCAGCAGGCCCATGAAGAAGGCCACGCCGATGCCTACCCGGCGCGGCTGGTGGATGTTCCAGAACACCAGCACCAGCGCAAGGAAATCCGGCACGCCGACCAGGTTGCCCCACGGCAGCAGGTTCAGCGAGAACGCAGCGATCAGGCTGAACGCGATGAACAGCGGATTCGCCGGCAGCAGGATGTAATGCGGACGGTTCATCGCGTTTCCTCCTTCGGCGCAGCCGGCGCCGGATGGGGCGCATGCCGCTTCGCAGCGCCGTGCGTTGGGTGCGCGCCATGAGTACCGGCCGCAGCGGACGTCTTCTCGGGTGGCTTGCCGGCGGCTTTCTTCTCGGACGCCTTGCCGCTTGTCTTGTCGGGCGTCTTGCCGCTTGTCTTGTCGGTGGGCTTGTCGGTTGACTTGTCCGCCGCCTTCTCCATAGCCTTCGCGCCTGCTTTCTCGGCCGGCTTGTCCGCGATCGCCTTCACGGCCGGCGCTTCGGCCGGCTTGACCGCTCCCGGGGCCGCGCCCTTGTTCGCCGCCGCATCAGCCTTGTCCGCGGCCGGTTTTTCCGCGGCGGCCTTGTCGGCAGCGGCCTTGGCTGCGGCGCGCGTCTTCTTCGACGGCGGCTCGGCCGGGGCCTCGCGCGGCGGGATCGTTTGTTGCGGCAGCAGGATCAGCAATTGCCGGTGACGGCCGATGCCGGCGGTCGGCTGACAGACGATGCGGGCGAAACTGTCGCCGGGGCGGCTCTCGACCTGGGTCACGGTCGCCACCGACAGCCCGGGCGGATAGACGCCGTCGAGCCCGGACGTCACCAGCGTGTCGCCCTTCTGCACGTCGGCATTGACCGGCATGAAGCGCAGATCGAGTACGCCGGCCTGGCCGCGCCCGTAGGCGACGCTGCGCAAGCCGTTGCGCAGCACCTGCACCGGGATCGCCTGGTCCTTGTCGGTCAAAAGCGTTACTTCGGACGTGTACGGAAACACCCGCGTCACCTGCCCGACGATGCCGACGTCGTCGATCACCGGCTGACCGGGCGCGACGCCGTGCCGGATGCCGCGGTCGAGCACGATCTTGCGGCTGAACGCGTCGCGCGCGTCGTACAGGATCTCGGCCGCCACCGACTTGGCCGGCACGCGCTCGGTCACGCCGAGCAGTTTGCGCAACTGCGCGTTTTCGTTCGCGTACTGCACCGCCTGCTGCAGCAATTGCGAATCGGCCACGCGCTGGCGGCGCAACGCCTCGTTTTCCTTTTCGACGTCGGACAGTGCGATGAAATAGCCGCCGACCTTGTAGGCGATGTCGCGCGGCACCATTGCCGCGACCTGCAGCGGGTACAGCGCCGCGCCGACCACCTGGCGCACCGTCCGCAGGGTCTGGAAGCGGGCGTCGACCACCAGGAGGGCGACTGCGATCAGCGAGAAGACGATCACCTTCGCCCGCGCCGACGCGCCTTGCTTGAACAGTGGTGGCGGGCTGTATTCCATCTAGAGGGGGGATGAACTGCCTCTATCTATGTCGATGTCGCCGCCGGACGGAGGAAACCATGCGGATGGTCCCCGCGCAGGCGGCGGGGAGGCGGAGCATCGAGAGCCTGTAAGGCCTTATTCGTAGGAAAAGATCGAGCCGAGCTTGTCCATCCGCTCGAGCGCCATGCCGGAACCGCGCACCACGCAGGTGAGCGGGTCTTCGGCGACGATCACCGGCAGGCCGGTTTCTTCCATCAGCAGACGGTCGAGGTCGCGCAGCAGCGCGCCGCCGCCGGTCAGCATCATGCCCTTCTCGGCGATGTCGGCGCCGAGTTCCGGCGGCGTCTGTTCCAGCGCGTTCTTGACGGCGGAGACGATGTTGTTCAGCG
>JBQCGO010000289.1:0-4064 GCA_051955575.1 Burkholderiaceae bacterium | reverse complement strand
CTGACCTCGAACTGGGAGCTCTACAAGGCCGAGACGCGGCTGGTCGAGGTGTTCGCCGAAGCCGGCGTGCGGCTGCGGCTGTTCCATGGCCGCGGCGGCACCGTCGGCCGCGGCGGCGGTCCGAGCTACGAGGCGATCGTCGCGCAGCCGGCCGGCACGGTGAACGGCCAGATCCGCCTGACCGAACAGGGCGAGATCATCGCCTCCAAGTACTCGAACCCGGAGATCGGCCGCCGCAACCTCGAACTGCTGGTCGCCGCGACGCTGGAAGCCAGCCTCGGCCCGCAAGCCACCCGTCCCGACGAAGTGCGGCGCCGGCAGCGTTTCGAACGCGTGATGGCCGAGTTGTCCGAACGTGCCTACGCCGCCTACCGCAACCTGGTGTACGAGACGCCGGGCTTCACCGACTACTTCTTCGCCGCCACGCCGATCGCCGAGATCGCGCAACTGAACATTGGTTCGCGCCCCGCCTCGCGCAAGGCGTCGCGCCGCATCGAAGACCTGCGCGCGATCCCGTGGGGATTTTCCTGGGGCCAGTGCCGGCTGCTGCTCCCGGGCTGGTACGGCTTCGGCAGCGCGGTATCGTCGTGGCTCGAAGATGAAGGCGGCGCCGGCGACGCCGCTGCGCAGAAACGCAGCCTCGCGACGCTGCGCGCGATGTTCCGCGAGTGGCCGTTCTTCGCCACGCTGCTGTCGAACATGGACATGGTGCTGTCGAAGACCGACCTCGCGGTCGCCTCGCGCTACGCCGGCCTGGTGCCGGACCGGACGCTGCGGCGGCGCATCTTCGGCCGCATCGCCGACGAGCATGCGCGCACCATCGAATGCCTGAACGCGATCACCGGCGCCACCGAGCGGCTCGCCGCCAACCCGCTGCTGGCGCGCTCGATCAAGAACCGCTTCGCCTACCTCGATCCGCTGAACCACCTGCAGGTCGAGCTGATCAAGCGCCACCGCGCCAACATGGCCGCCGAGCGCCCTGCCGACGAGCGGGTGCAGCGCGGTATCCACCTGTCGATCAACGGCATCGCGGCAGGGTTGCGCAATTCCGGCTGACGGAAGGCGGGCATCCGCCGCGCCGCTATTTCACCAGCGCCTTCACCACCGGCCACTGCCGCCGCGAGATCGGCAGCCGCTCGTCGAGTCCGGCCAGCAGCACTTCCCAGCCTTCCTGGGATTTCTCGACGGCGTCCTCGGGAGGCTTGCCGCGCTCGACGCCGACGATCGCGTGCCTGGCCACCAGCGCGTTCCGGTGCACCCGCACGAACTGTTCGGCGAGTTCTTCCTCCAGCGAGACGAGCGACTCCTCGATCAGGTGAGTCTGCGTCGCGGTGCGCAGCGCGACGTATTTCAGGTCGGCCTTCAGGTAAAGCACGTCTTCCACCGGCACCAGCAGCAGGCGGCCGCGCATCTGCACCGAAAAGTGCCGGCGCGGCGGCGGCATGCCGGCCGGCGGCGCGGCCGTCGCCGGCCGGCGGTTGGCGGCGCGGCGGATCGCCTGCGCGAGGCGCTCGGCGCGCACCGGTTTCAGCAGGTAATCGTGCGCCTGCACTTCAAAGGCGCGCAACGCGTAATCGTCGAAGGCGCTGACGAACACCACCGCCGGCGGCTCCGTCATGTCCTGCCCCAGGCGCGCGGCCAGTTCCAGTCCCGACATGCCGGGCATCTGCACGTCGAGCAGCACGATGTCGGGCCGCAGCGCGGCGATGTCGTCCAGTGCCGCCTGCGGCAGCGCCGCCTCGCCCACCAGACGGTGCGGACAGGCGGCGGCGATGTCGGCCAGCAGCGTGGCGAGCCGGGCGCGCGCCGGCGCCTCGTCGTCGACGATGTAGACGGTTGGCGTCATGCGGCTTCCCTGTCTTCGAACAGCGTTTTCTCGTACGGCAGTTGCAGCCGGACCTCGAAGCTTCCGGGCGCGACGTGAGTGGTCAGTTGCGCCTCGACGTCGTACAGCAGCGCGAGCCGTTCGCGGATGTTCTGCAGCGCCATCCGGTTGCCGTGCCGGGCAGGCGCGACGCTTGCCGCGCCGGCCGCCTCGTCGGTCACCGGGTTGACCACGGCGACGTGCAGGCGGTCGATGGTGCGCGACAGCCGGACTTCGATCAGCGCCGGCGCCGCGCTCGGCTCGACGCCGTAGTGCACCGCGTTCTCCAGCAGCGGCTGCAGGATCAGTGCCGGCACCCGGATCCGCCGCAGCGCCGCGCCGCCGATGCCGTCGGTAGACCAGCGCACCTGCAGCCGCTCGCCGAGGCGGATCTTCTCGATCGCGAGGTATTGCCGGCAGAACCGGAGTTCCTGTTCGAGCGTGGTGACGTGGCGAGAGTCGCGCATCAGCGCGCGGAACATGTCGGCCAGATCCTCCAGCGCGGCTTCCGCCCGGCGCGGTTCCGAGCGGACCAGCGACAGCACCGCGTTCAGACTGTTGAACAGGAAATGCGGGCGGATGCGTGCCTGCAGCGCCTGCAGCCGCGCCTCGACCAGCGCCGGCGAAAACGCCCGCGCGCGCAGCTCGAAGTAATGCTGCAGGGCCGCGCCGGCCAGCGCCGCGACCAGCATGCCGTCGACCGGACCCGGATACGCGCCGCCGGCGGCCGTCCATGGCAGCAGCGACAGGCCGTGCAGGATCGCGGCGGCCACCGCGGCCGGCACCGCCGCGCACAGCGCGCGCTGGCCCCAGGCCGGGATCGAGCGCACCAGCCGCCGCAGGCCGCACAGGCAGAACAGCGACAGCATGCAGCCGAGCTCGACCGGCGGCGAGGCCAGCGCGAAATCGAGCAGCGCGGCCGAAGGTCCGGCGGTGCGGGTGAACGACGCCGCGAGCGCGGCGGCCTTGACCGCCACCAGCGCGCGAAAGATCACGCCGGTGTTGCAGCAATCGGGAATGACGAGCTCGACCGGCAACCTGCCGGGCGGATCGTCCGGTGACATCGATGGAGACATGGAAAGGCGCGCTGCTTTCTTGTGGTTGTTGGCCGCTCGGATGACTTGGGCGACTTGGCCGACTCCGGGCGGCTCGGGCGACTTCGGACGGCTTGGGCCTGTCTTATAATCCCGCAATTCACGAAGGCCACATCATGACAGCACAACTTTCCAAAAAAAGCGAGGCCTGGTCGGCGCGCTTCTCGGAACCGGTTTCCGACCTCGTCAAGCGCTACACCGCGTCGGTGGACTTCGACAAGCGCCTGGCGCCGTTCGACATCGAGGGCTCGCTCGCGCATGCGGAAATGCTGGCGCACCGGGGCATCATCAGCGCGCAGGACTTGGCCGACATCCGGCGCGGCATGTCGCAGATTCGCGACGAAATCGAGGCCGGCCGCTTCGAATGGCTGCTCGATCTGGAAGACGTGCACCTGAACATCGAGAAGCGGCTGACCGAGCTGGTCGGCGACGCCGGCAAGCGGCTGCACACCGGCCGTTCGCGCAACGACCAGGTCGCGACCGACATCCGGCTCTACCTGCGCGCCGCGATCGACGACATCCTGGCGCTGCTGCGCGCGCTGCGCCTCGCGCTGCTCGACCTCGCCGAAAAACATGCCGACACCATCCTGCCCGGCTTCACCCACATGCAGGTCGCGCAGCCGATCACCTTCGGCCACCACATGCTGGCCTACGTCGAGATGTTCGGCCGCGACGCCGAACGGATGGCCGACTGCAGGAAGCGCGTGAACCGGCTGCCGCTCGGCGCCGCCGCGCTCGCCGGCACCACCTTCCCGATCGACCGCGAACGGGTGGCGAAGACGCTCGGCTTCGAGGACGTCTGCCGCAACTCGCTGGACGCGGTGTCGGACCGCGACTTCGCGATCGAATTCTGCGCCGCGGCAGCCCTGGTCATGACCCACGTCTCCCGCATGTCGGAGGAACTGGTGATCTGGATGAGTCCGCGCGTGGGCTTCATCGACATCGCCGACCGCTTCTGCACCGGGTCGTCGATCATGCCGCAGAAGAAGAACCCGGACGTGCCCGAACTGGCGCGCGGCAAGACCGGCCGCGTCAACGGCCACCTGGTCGCGCTGCTGACGCTGATGAAGGGCCAGCCGCTCGCCTACAACAAGGACAACCAGGAA
>JBQCGO010000288.1:0-15531 GCA_051955575.1 Burkholderiaceae bacterium | reverse complement strand
CGGCGCGTTCCGCAACGCGGCGCTGGTGGCGGTGTCGACCGGCCTGCTGGAAGGCATGACCAAGGACGAGGTCGAGGCGGTACTCGGCCACGAGATCGCGCACGTCGCCAATGGCGACATGGTGACGATGACGCTGATCCAGGGCGTGGTGAATACCTTCGTGGTGTTCCTGTCGCGCGTGGTCGGCTACGCCGTGGACCGGGCGATGTCCCGCAACGACGACAGTGCGCCGGGCATCGGCTATTTCGCCGCCGTGATGATTTCGCAGGTGGTGTTCGGCATCGGCGCCTCGCTGATCGTCGCCTGGTTCTCGCGCCATCGGGAATTCCGCGCCGACGCCGGCTCGGCGAAGCTGCTCGGCTCGCCGCAACCGATGGTGCGCGCGCTGGCTCGGCTGGGCGGCGTCGAGCCGAGCCACCTGTCGCAGTCGCTGGCCACGCTCGGCATTCAGAATCAGTCCGGCTTCCTCGGCTTGTTCTCGACCCACCCCCCAATCGAGGAACGGATCGCGGCACTGCAGGGCCGCGGATAGATTCCGCCGCTTTCCCGTCCAACCATTGCGGCCGCGTCGTGCGGCCGCTTTTCGTTTCCATGAGCCAATTCTTCCAGATCCACCCGGAAAATCCGCAGTCGCGCCTGATCAAGCAGGCCGCGCAGATCGTGCGCGCCGGCGGCGTGATCGCGCTGCCGACCGATTCCAGCTACGCGCTGGCCTGCCGGCTGGACGATCGCGACGCGGTCGAGCGCATCCGCCGGATTCGCGGCATCGATGACAGGCACCATCTGACGCTGCTGTGCCGCGACCTGTCCGAGATCGCGTCGTATGCGCGGGTGGACAACCGTCAGTACCGGCTGCTCAAGACGGCTACGCCGGGACCGTACACCTTCATCCTCGAAGCGACCCGGGAAGTGCCGCGCCGGCTGTCGCATCCGTCGCGCAAGACCATCGGCCTGCGCGTGCCGGAGAGCCCCATCGTCCGCGCACTGCTGGAAGAGCTTGGCGAGCCGCTGCTGAGCACGTCGCTGATCCTGCCCGGCGAGGACGAGGCGCTGGCCGATGCCGACGAGGTGCGCGAACGCCTGGAAAAGCAGATCGATCTGGTGATCGGCGACGGCAGCGCCAGCCGGCAGCTGACCACCATTATCGATCTGAGCGGCGACGAGCCGGTGCTGGTGCGGCGCGGCCGCGGCGACCCGGCATCGTTCGGCCTTTAGATGGCTCTGGTGCCCTGCAGGAACCTGCAAACCCGTCTGTTAGAATCCCCGCATGGATAACCTCATCCAGACCTTCGCGGTCTACGCGCTGCCCATCCTGTTCGCGATCACGCTGCACGAGGCCGCGCACGCTTACGCCGCCAAGCATTTCGGCGACACCACCGCCTATTCGCAAGGCCGGATGAGCCTCAACCCGGTGCGCCACATCGATCCGGTCGGCACGCTGCTGATTCCGATCGTGCTGTTCTTCATCGGCAGCCCGTTCCTGTTCGGTTACGCCAAGCCGGTGCCGATCGACTTCGGCAAGCTGCGCCATCCGAAGCGCGATATGGCATGGGTCGCCGCCGCCGGTCCGGCCGCCAACATGGTCATGGCACTGCTCTGGCTGCTGCTGGCGGTCGGCATGCAGGCCGTCGGCAGCCACGAGGAATTCTTCGTGCGCATGGCGCAGGCGGGCGTGCTGACCAACCTCGTGATCTTCGCGTTCAACCTGATCCCGGTGCCGCCGCTGGATGGCGGGCGCATCGTCACCAGCTTCCTGCCGCACCGGCTGTCCTACCGTTTCGCCCGGCTGGAGCCCTACGGATTCGTCATCGTGCTCGCGCTGATGTTCTTCAAGGTGCTCCAGTTCTGGATGGCGCCGGTGATGTACGTCGCCGGCGCCGCGCTGCAACTCGTCGTTTCCCCGCTGACTTCCCTTTTGCACTGACTTCCCTCTTGCACTGACGCACCGACATATGTATCCCGACCGCGTTGTCTCCGGCATGCGCCCCACCGGCGCCATGCACCTCGGCCACTACCACGGCGCCCTGAAGAACTGGATCCGCATGCAGTCCGAACTGCCATGCCTGTTCTTCGTCGCGGACTGGCATGCGCTGACCACGCACTACGACGATCCGAGCATCATCGAACCGAGCACCTGGGACATGGTGATCGACTGGCTCGCCGCCGGCGTCGATCCCGCGCAGGCGACCATCTTCATCCAGTCGCGCGTGCCCGAGCACGCCGAGTTGCACCTGCTGCTGTCGATGGCCACGCCGCTCGGCTGGCTGGAGCGGGTGCCGACCTACAAGGACCAGCAGGAAAAGCTGGCCGACCGGGATCTCGGCACCTACGGGTTCCTCGGCTATCCGCTGCTGATGTCGGCCGACGTGCTGGTCTACCGCGCCACCCAGGTGCCGGTCGGCGCCGACCAGATTCCGCACGTCGAGATCACGCGCGAGATCGCACGCCGCTTCAACTACCTGTACGGCAAGGAGAAGGGTTTCGAGGAAAAGGCGCAGGAAGCCGCGAAGAAGCTCGGCAGCAAGCGCGCCAAGCTGTATGCCGAACTGCGCACCCAGTACCAGGAGCAGGGCAACGACGACGCGCTCGCGCAAGCCAAGGCGATGCTCGACGACGCGCAAAACCTGTCGATGATCGACCGCGAGCGGCTGTTCGGCTATCTCGAAGGCAGCCGCAAGCTGATCCTGGTCGAGCCGCAGGTGCGCCTGACCGAAGCCTCGCGCCTGCCCGGCCTCGACGGGCAGAAGATGTCGAAGAGCTACGGCAACGCGATCGCGCTGCGCGAGGACCGCGACTCGGTCATCAAGAAGGTCCGCACCATGCCGACCGATCCGGCCCGCATCCGCCGCACCGATCCGGGCGAGCCCGAGCGCTGTCCGGTCTGGCAACTGCACCTGGTCTATTCCGACGAGGACACGAAGCAATGGGCCGCGACCGGATGCCGGTCGGCCGGCATCGGCTGCCTGGACTGCAAGCAGCCGGTGCTCGACGCGATCCTGAAGGAACAGGAACCGATGCGCGAACGCGCCCAGCCTTATCTCGACGATCCGTCCCTGGTGCGGGCGATCGTTGCCGACGGCTGCGACGCCGCCCGCAAGCTGGCGCAGGAAACCATGCGCGACGTGCGCGAGGCGATGGGCCTCGATTACAGCTGACGCCGCTCGCGTGGAAACGATTCCTCTCGTCGCCACGTCGACCCGACCCGATCCGCATGCATCGGCCGGCGCGCCTTCCGCCTGGGTGCGCCGCTTCCTGCCGCTGATCCCCAAGGGCGGCGAGGTGCTCGATCTCGCCTGCGGCCGCGGCCGGCATGCGTTCCTGCTGCAGGCCGCCGGCAGAAGGGTGCTCGCGGCGGACCGCGATGCCGCCGCGCTGTCCGAGGTCGCCGCGGCCGGCATCGCGACGCTGGAAGTCGACCTCGAAGCCGACGATGTAGAGCGGCCGTTCGATGCCGGCCGCTTCGCGGGCATCGTCGTGACGAATTACCTGCACCGGCCGCTGCTGCCGCGCATCGCGGCCGCGCTGGCCGACGGCGGCGTGTTGATCTACGAAACCTTCGCGCGCGGCAACGAGCATTTCGGCAAACCGTCCAATCCCGATTTCCTGCTGGCGCCCGGCGAACTGCTGGCCTTCGCCGCCGGAACGGGCCTGCACGTGGCCGCCTACGAAACCGGCATCGTCGACGCTCCGCGACCCGCCGTCGTGCAGCGCCTTTGCGCGCTGCGCGCGCCGGCAAACGCGGCATCGGCACTGCCGCCGGCCGCTGGGTCGGTTTGACCGCGGCATCGGCCGATCCGCTACAATCCCGTTTTTATTTCCGAGTGGTTTTACGATGATCCAGGGAAGCATAGTCGCCATCGTCACACCGATGCATCCGGACGGCAGCCTCGACTTGCCGGGCCTGCGTGCGCTGATCGACTGGCACATCGCCGAGAAGACCGACGCGATCGTCATCGTCGGGACCACCGGCGAATCGCCGACCGTCAGCGTGGAAGAACACTGCGAACTGATCCGCGTCACCGTCGAGCAAGCGAACCGGCGCATCCCGATCATCGCCGGCACCGGCGGCAACTCGACCGCGGAAGCGATCGAGCTGACCCGCTACGCGAAGGATGTCGGCGCCGACGCATCGCTGCAGGTCGTGCCTTACTACAACCGGCCGACCCAGGAAGGGATGTACCAGCATTTCCGCAAGATCGCCGAAGCCGTCGATCTGCCGGTGATCCTCTATAACGTGCCCGGCCGGACCGTGGCCGACATGAGCAACGACACCATCCTGCGCCTGGCGCAGGTGCCGGGCGTGGTTGGCGTGAAGGACGCGACCGGTACGATCGGCCGCGGCACCGACCTGCTGCGGCGCGCGCCGTCCGGCTTCTCGGTCTACTCCGGCGACGACCCCACCGCGATGGCGCTGATGTTTTGCGGCGCCAAGGGCAACATCTCGGTGACCGCGAACGTCGCGCCGCGCGCGATGCACGACCTGTGCGCTGCCGCGATCGCCGGCAACGTGGCCGAGGCGGTGCGCATCAACAACCGCCTGCTGCCGCTGCACAACGCGCTGTTCTTCGCGCCCAACCCGGTGCCGGTCAAGTGGGCGCTCGCCGAGATGAAACGCATGCCGGCCGGCATCCGCCTGCCGCTGGTGCCGCTGGCCGACGAACTGCACGAGACGGTCCGCGGCGCGTTGCGCGAATCCGGCGTCCTCTGACCCCTGGCCTCTGACCTCTGACGGACGTCCCGGCTCCCCGATTTTCGAAACCATAGATCGACCGCACATGATTTCATGCAATGTATTACGGATCGCGCCGCCTCGCGCGATCCGGCTCGGCGGCGTCGCGCTGTCGATTGCCGCCGTCGCGGGATGCAGTTCCATCGGTTCGGCGCTGCAGCCGAAAAGCATCGACGACAAGAGCGCCAGCAGCGCGAGCGCGCCGTCGCTCGAGGTGCCGCCGGATCTCACGCAACTCCAGCGCGACAACCGCTACGCGATCCCCGAGGCGAACCGCGGCGTGGCGACGGCGTCGGCCTACAGCGAACGCCGGGCCAACGCGCCGGCCGCCGCGCCTTCCGACAGCGCCGTGCTGCCGAAGACCGGGCCCGACATCAAGCTCGAAAAGGCCGGCAACGAGCGCTGGCTGGTGGTGAAGGAATCTCCCGAGGAACTGTGGCCGCAGATCAAGGAGTTCTGGCAGGACAACGGCTTCCTGATCGACGTCGATTCGCCGCAGACCGGCGTGATGGAAACCGACTGGGCGGAAAACCGCGCCAAGATCCCGCAGGACTTCATCCGCAACACGCTCGGCAAGGCGATCGATTCGCTGTACTCGACCGGTGAGCGCGACAAGTTCCGCACCCGGCTCGAACGCGGACCGGACGGCACGACCGAAATCTACATCAGCCATCGCGGCGCACAGGAAGTGGTGACCGGCGTGCACCATGATTCGACGGTGTGGACACCGCGCCCGACCGATCCGGGCCTGGAGGCGGAATTCCTGCAGCGGCTGCGGTTGCGCCTGGCCGGAGACGAGAAAACCAAGACCCAGACGGCGACGGCGGCCGAGAAGGTCGTCGCCCAGCCGGAACATTCGCATCTGGTCAAGGCAGCCGGCGACCAGCCGGCCCATCTCGATCTCGACGACGCGTTCGACCGGGCATGGCGGCGCGTCGGACTGGCGCTGGACCGCGTCGGCTTCACGGTCGAGGACCGCGATCGCAGCCGGGGCCTGTACTTCGTGCGCTACGTCGACCAGAACCAGGACGCGCAGGACAAGTCGAGCGACAAGAAAGGTTTCTTTTCCCGGTTTTTCAGCAGGGACAAGAAGCAGGAAAAATCCGCGCGCCGCTATCAGGTGCTGGTGAAGCCGGATGCGAGCGGCTCCCGGGTCAGTGTGCTGGACGCCGACGGCCATCCCGAAACGTCGGCGACCGGCGGACGGATTCTGGTATTGCTGAACGATCAGTTGAAATAATTTCGGGAAGCGGCGGAGGCAGGGCAGCCCGGTCGGGATGGGCCGCGCCTGCCTTCCGTTTTTCTTCCAGCTCGCTCTGCTTTCTGCGCGCGACACACAACGACTGAAGAAGGACGCGGCTGCGGTGAAGTTCGCCAGTCTCGGCAGCGGAAGCGAAGGCAATGGGCTGCTGGTTACGACAGCATCGCGGCCCGCCTCTTCCGACGCCACGACCATTCTGATCGATTGCGGTTTCGGCACGCGCGAGACGGAGCGCCGGCTGGCGCGGCTCGGCGTATCTCCCCGGTCGCTGTCCGCGATCCTCGTCACGCACGAGCACAAGGATCATGTCGGCGGCGTTTTCAAATTCGCGCGCCGTCACGACACTCCCGTCTGGCTGACCCATGGCACCTACCGGGCCGTGGCTGCCCAGGCCGAAGGCAGTCGCTGCCACTTCTGCCGCGACGGCGAGCCGATCGTCATCGGCAACCTGCTGGCGATGCCGTACACCGTGCCGCATGACGCCGGCGAGCCTGTGCAATTCACTGTCAGCGACGGGTTGCGCAAGCTTGGCGTACTGACGGATGCCGGACAATCGACGCCGCATCTGGTGTCCGCTTTGCACGGTTGCGATGCCCTCGTCGTCGAATGCAATCACGACCGGCAACTATTGCAGGACTCGGACTATCCCGCGTCACTTAAGCGAAGAATCGGCGGCCCATACGGTCATTTGTCGAACGATACGGCGGCCGGGATCCTGAAAGCGCTCGACCTTTCCCGGTTATCTGTCCTGATCGCCGCTCACCTCAGCAAACAGAACAACACGCCGGTTCTTGCGCATGATGCGCTCGCTCCGGCCATCGATCCGTCGAAGACGCGCATCATCGTCGCATGCCAGGAAGAAGGATTCGACTGGATCGACTTGGCGCCGGTCTTGCCGATCAAACCCGACGCCGCGCACTGAAGCAACCGTATCCGAACGATATCGGCGGGAAAATACCTTCACCGGCACGAGGCGAAAAAAAACCGGCCCGAAGGCCGGCTTTTTTTGCGATCGTGCGATTACTTCGATGCAGCCGGTGCAGCAGCGGCAGCGGAAGCAGCGTCCGAAGCGGCGCTTGCGGCTGCCGAGGCAGCAGCGGAAGCGGCTTGCGCAGCGTCGCTGGCAGCGGAAGCAGCGTTGCTTGCGGCAGCGTCAGCAGCCGGAGCGGCCGGTGTTTCAGCAGCCGGAGCAGCCGGTGCGGCAGGCGCTTCATTGGCCGGAGCGGTTGCAGCCGGTGCCGTCTCGGCCGGGGCCGGTGCAGCTTCTTCCTTCTTGCTGCAGGCAGCCAGCGCAACAGCCAGCAGGGAGGCGATCAACAATGTTTTTTTCATGAAATTTCCTTCGTTTAATCAAAAATGCGATGAATAATTACCGGTAATTATCGCTCTCAAGGGCGCCCCGGCATTCGTCGCCACCATGTTGCGTTGCGACACAGCAAAAGCTCCCTAACTCGAAATTATATCCCGTTTTAAATTTTCGGGAACGTTGGTTTTTCTTCTTGGAAACATCAATTTTTTTAGCGACATGCGCAGTCACAGTAATTGTTTTACGGGAAACCGAGCATTGCAAAAAGAAAATAAAAAGTTTCGCAGTAGAAGTCCAAGCAATTGCTGCGTCGCAATAAAACCCGCGAGACGGTTCCCGGTTCGTCATCCTTCTTTCAACATCACCCAGCCGTCGGCATACCACTGGTGAAGCGCCTCGTTGACATCGGTCGATGCACCGGCGATATCGGCGGCTTCCAGTGCCCGGAGGTCGGCAAGACGCTTCAGCAACACGCGGTCCTGCGGGGTCATTTCGTAGGATTCGCCGTTCAGGAACAGCGAGGTATCGGCATAGAGCATGCGGCTTTTCGGCGACAGGGCGACCCCAGCGCGCGCGGCGCGCTGGCGGAAGCGGGCAAAGGGAAGCGGCCGTTCCGGCGCAACGAAAAACACGGTTGGCTTCGGCTCGGAAAGATGGCGCCCGAGGAATTCGCGGATGTCGGCGCCGGTAAACCGAAGTTTGTCCAGTTCCTGCGCGACCTGTGCAAGCATCGTCTTGCCGATCTGCGCCGGATGTCGCGTCGGCACCAGGTCGGGGTCGGCGTAGCGACCGGGCAAATCGATCGTCTCGGCCATGAATTGCAAAAATGCCTCGCCGAGTTCCTGGTAAGACGGCGCGCGGAAACCGATCGAACAGGTCGTGCATTCACCGATCGCGACGCCTTCGTGCGCATAGTTGGGCGGCAGGTAAAGCATGTCGCCCGGCTCGAGGATGAACTCCTGCTCCGGCGCAAAGCCGCGCAGGATTTTCAGCGGCGCGCCCTCGACCAGGGACAAGTCGCTCTGAGCGCCGATGCGCCAGCGCCGGCTGCCGTGGGCCTGCAACAAAAACACATCGTAGGAATCGAAATGGGGACCGACTCCGCCGCCATCGGCGGCGTAGCTGATCATCACATCGTCGAGCCGGGCGTCGGGAAGAAAGCGGAAACGGCGCAGCAGCGCGTCAGCCGCGCCGTCGTGCAGGTTGACGCCTTGCACCAGTAAGGTCCAGTCCTTGCGCTTCGGTGACGGCAGCGTGAAAAAGGGACCGTGATCGACCTGCCATCCCGAGCGGTCTCGGACGATCAGGCGTGCCTCGACGTCGTCGTGTGCAGCAAGTTCGAACAGGCGATCGCGTGATGGCAGGCTTTGCGGATCGGGGACTGCCTGCCTGACCAGCAGGGGACGCTTGTGCCAGTACTCGGCGAGAAATGCGGCAGGCGTCAGGCCGCCGAGAAGCGAGAGGGATTTCATGGCCGCCATTATAGGCGGCAGGCCGCGCCGATCATGGCGTTCGAAGCGGCGACGAGCGGCTTGCCGAATTGGCAAGCGTATAATCGAGAACTTTTCGTGCGAAAGGAATGACGATGAAGATTGCCAAAGACACCGTCGTGACGGTGCACTATAAACTGTCGGATGCCCAGGGCAATCTGATCGAGGAAAGCCGGGAACCGATGGTCTATCTGCACGGCGGCTACGAGAATACCTTGCCGAAAATCGAAGAGGCGCTCGACGGCAAGGAGCCGGGCTACGAAACGCTGATTCAGGTCGAGCCGCAGGACGCGTTCGGCGAATACGATGCCGAACTGGTGAAAGTCGAATCGCGCGACCGTCTGCCGACACCGCTGGAAGTCGGCATGCAGTTCGAGGGCACGCCGGAAGGCGGCGATCAGGATGAGCAGTCGCTGATCTTCACCGTCACGGAAATCGCGGACGACAAGGTGGTGCTAGACGGCAATCACCCGCTCGCCGGTATTGCGCTGCGATTCGCCCTCAAGGTGGACGCCGTGCGTGCCGCCACGCCGGAGGAAATCGAACACGAGCATGTGCATGGCGAACATGGACACCATCACGGCGAAGAAGGCGAGGACGAAGGCGAAGCAGCGGGAGACCATTACCGGAGTCATCCGCTCCACTGAAACCGTCCGGAAAGGCGGGGCGCGATTGCTCCGCTTAACGCGCCGTACCGATTTCCCCTAGGTGAAGTCAGCGCGGCCGATCGCCGCCGGGCTCGACGCGGGAAAGAGGCGCGGCGAGCGAGAAAATCGCCGGCGCGGCAGGATCGACGTCGATCTTCGTCCATCCTTCTGAAGCCGCTGACAGTACGCCAATATTTCCGTGCCATCGAATCTCGTCGGCGGCAGGTTGCGATGCCGCCGGATACGCCGGCGCGATCAGTACCCGGCCCGGGTAGTGCCGGGCGTGCGCGGCGATCGCCTTGCGGACCGAAGCGAAGCCGTCGTGCCTGCTTTCCGGTTTTTCGAATGGATCACCGTCGCAGAACAGCACCATCCCGCCCAGGCGCCGGTATGAAGCGATCGTGAAGAGCCGCTGCAGCCATTCCCGGTTCGCAATCACCCGGTCCTCGAACTCGCTGTTGCGGCCGGCATCGCTAACGTAGTGATTGTTGTCCGCCGGCAGATCGATCGTGGCGAACAGTACCTCGCCGATCTGCCACCAGGCGTTTTCCCCGTAACTGCGAAAGCGCGGCGTCGCCGATTGCCGGATCAGCGGAATCCGCGTATCGCCGAGTGAAAACTCGCCGGTGAAAAACATGTCCCGCAAGCGGTAGAGCCGTTCGATCGGATCGGGCAGACCCCGGGCGTTGCGACAATCGACCCAATCGCTGGCGGCGGGCACGACTACCAGCGCATTCTTCACGTCGTCCAGCAGTGCCTTGCGCCGCGCATACAACTAGTCGCCGCACGAGTCGTCCATGGTTTTGATACCGTGGATCGCGACGAATGCAAGATTGTCCGCGTCGGTTTCGGCAATGGACTGCCGCAGCGCTTCTTCGTCCAGCGTCGGTCCGCGCGCCGGCGCGATGACGCCGAAACTGAATTTCGCCGGTGCTGCGTGCGACGGCAATGCCGCGCACAGCAGCGCGATCAGCAATACGGGCAGCACGAAGCGAAGCGCCGCGCGCATCATGTCAGTCGCGGTCCAGCATTTTCGTAAGCCGGTACACCAGATCGAGCGCCTCGCGCGGTGTCAACGCGTCCGGATCGATCTCCGCCAGCGCCGCCGACAACGGCGATTCTTGCGTCGGTTCCGCGAGAGACACGGCCGGCGCGTTCGCGTTTTCGCCGTCGTCCGGCTCGTCGAGCGAGGCGAACAGATCGCGTTGCGGCGTCACCGCGAGCGATTGCGCTTCGAGCGTCGCGAGATGGCGCCGCGCCGCGCGGATGACGCCCGCCGGCACGCCGGCAAGCTGCGCGACCTGCAGGCCGTAGCTCTGCGACGCCGGACCGGGGCGCACCGCGTGCAGGAACACGATGCTGTCCTTGTGTTCCACTGCCGACAGATGGACGTTGGCGACGCCGGCATGCGACTCGGCGAGTTGGGTCAGCTCGAAATAGTGGGTCGCGAAAAGTGTCAAGCCGCGCACCTGCTCGGCCAGGTGTCGCGCGATCGCCCATGCCAGTGCCAGGCCGTCGAAGGTCGAGGTGCCGCGGCCGACCTCGTCCATCAGCACCAGCGACTGCGGTGTGGCGCCGTTCAGGATCGCGGCCGATTCGGTCATTTCGACCATGAAGGTGGAGCGGCCGCCGGCAAGGTCGTCGGCCGCGCCGATGCGGGTGAAGATGCGGTCGATCGGCCCGATCGTCGCCGCGTCCGCCGGCACGTAACTGCCGACGTAGGCGAGCAGCACGATCAACGCTACCTGCCGCATGAAGGTCGACTTGCCGCCCATGTTGGGACCGGTGATCAGCAACATCCGGCGCTCCGCGTCGAACGCGCAATCGTTCGGGATGAAACGCTCGATCTGGCTTTCGACCACCGGATGCCGGCCCTGCTCGATGCGGAGCGTCGGCTCGCCGGTCAGCGTCGGCGCGCACCAGCGCCGGCGCGACGCATGCAGGGCCAGCGCGGTCAGCACGTCCAGCGTCGCCAGCGCTTGAGACGCCGCCTGCAGTGCGCCGATGTCGGGCGCCAGATCGGCCAGCAGGCGGTCGTACAGCATCTTCTCGCGCGCCAGCGCGCGCTCCTGCGCGGACAGCGCCTTGTCCTCGAAGGCCTTCAGTTCGGGCGTGATGTAGCGTTCCGCGTTCTTCAGGGTCTGGCGCCGGCGGTAATCGTCGGGCACCTTGGCCGTTTGTCCGTGCGTGACTTCGATGTAGAAGCCGTGCACCTTGTTGTACTCGACCCGCAGATTCGCGATGCCGGTGCGTGCGCGCTCCCGCGCCTCCAGTTCCATCAGGAATTGCCCGGCGTTCTCGGACAGGCCGCGCAGCGTGTCGAGTTCCTCGTCGTAGCCGGGCGCGATCACGCCGCCGTCGCGCGCCATTGCCGCCGGTTCGGCGGCAATGGCGGCGTCGAGCAGCGCGAGACAGGCGGGCGGCGTCGCGAGCGACCGGTGCAGCGCGCCGAGCAGCGGCGCGTCCTCGTGCAGGCGGGACGCCAGGATGCCGGCCAGTTGCGGCAGCCGGCGCAGGCCGTCGCGCAGGCCGGCCAGATCGCGCGGGCGCGCCGACAACAGCGCGATGCGCGCAGTGATCCGCTCGATGTCCGGCATCCCGGCGAGTGCTTCGAACACCGCTTCGCACGCATCGTGCGCCAGCAGCGCGCCGATCGCCGCATGGCGCTGGCGCGCGACACCGGGATCGCGCGCCGGATGGTGCAGCCAGTGGCGCAGCAGGCGCGATCCCATCGCGGTACGGCAGTGGTCTAGCAGCGCGTGCAGCGTGGTCGCGCCGCGTCCTTCGCCGGCATCGCCGCGCAGCGTCTCGGTCAGTTCGAGGTTGCGGCGCGTGACCGCGTCCAGGCCGATGAAGTCGTCTTCGCTCTCCACGGTCAGCGTGCGCACGTGCCGCAGGTCGCTGCCCTGGGTTGATTGCGCATAGCGCAGCAGTGCGTCGGCGGCCGCGGCGGCCGCAGTGATCGCTTGCGCGCCGTAGCCGTCGAGGCACAGCGTACCGAGGCGGTCGCACAGGGTGGCGACGCCGTTGACGGCATCGAAGTGCCAGGCGGGAACGAACGTGATCTTCGCGCCCGGCCAGTCGATGACGTCGCTATCCTCGGCGGCCAGAATTTCGGCCGGCGCGATGCGTTCCAGCGTCTGCAGCAGGCGCTTCCGGAGGGATTCGGCATCGGCCTGCATCTCCATCACGCGCAGCGCGCCGCCGGACAGCGACAGCCACGCGATGCCAACGGTCGCCTGCCGTTTCCGGCCGTTCGCGACGATCGACACCGCCAGCAGCGGCCGCTCGGCTTTCTCGGGCAGCAGGGCGCTGTCGGTCAGCGTGCCCGGCGTGACCACGCGCACTACCTTGCGTTCGACCGGCCCCTTGCTGGTGGCCGGATCGCCGATCTGCTCGCAGATCGCAACCGATTCGCCGGCGCGGATCAGCCGCGCGAGGTATTGCTCGACCGAGTGGAACGGCACACCGGCCATGCGCACCGGCACGCCGTTCGACGCGCCGCGCTGGGTCAATGTGATGCCGAGCAGTCGCGCGGCCTTGTCGGCGTCGTCGTGGAAGAGTTCGTAGAAATCCCCCATCCGGTAAAAAACCAGCGTGTCCGGATGCTGCGCCTTGATGCGCAGATACTGCTGCATCATCGGCGTGTGGCGGGCAAAGTCTTCGGCTTGTGGCGGCATCGATGAGCGGGGTCTGGAAAGGAACGGCGCGGATCCAGGCGAAGGCGGACGCGCAGCGCCATTCTACCGATGCGCGCGCCCGGTCCGCCGTTCGGCGGCGATCCCCCGGACGGCGTCGCGGCGGCGCGGGGGAAAGCCGGCGGCCATTCCCCGCGCGTGTCGCGCCGATTACCCGGCGCTTCAGCGTCCGGTGCGGCGCTGGAGACCGGCGTCGGAAGAACCGCGGGCCGCGCGGCTGCGCGACGGCGCGGGGGAGGACGCGGATCGCGATTGCGGCGACCGCGCGGCGCCGCCTTTCGGCTGCTGCTGGCGGCGGCCGGCGCCGGGGTTGCCGCTACGTAGCTGGATCGGCTGCGGCTTCGCGTCCGGGTCGGGTTCGAAGCCCGGCACCGCCTCGCGCGGCAGCGTCATCTTGATCAGCCGCTCGATGTCCTTGAGCATCTGGTGCTCGTCCACGCAGACCAGCGACACCGCCTCGCCGGTGGCGCCGGCGCGGCCGGTGCGGCCGATCCGGTGCACATAGTCTTCCGGCACGTTCGGCAAGTCGTAGTTGACCACGTGCGGCAGCTGGTCGATGTCGATGCCGCGCGCGGCGATGTCGGTCGCCACCAGCGCCTGCAGCCGGCCGTCCTTGAACTCGGACAGCGCGCGGGTGCGCGCCGACTGGCTCTTGTTGCCGTGGATCGCGAGCGCGCTGATGCCCGCCTTCTCCAGTTGTTCGACCAGCTTGTTGGCGCCGTGCTTGGTGCGCGTGAAGACCAGCACCTGGAACCAGTTGTGCGCCTTGATCAGGTGGATCAGCAACTCGTGCTTGCGGTGCCGGTCGACCGGGTGCAGCTTCTGCGCGACGACGTCGGCGGTCGCGTTGCGGCGCGCCACTTCGATGTGCGCCGGACTGTTCAGCAGTCCGTTGGCGAGCGCCTTGATCTCGTCGGAAAAGGTGGCCGAGAACAGCAGGTTCTGGCGCTGCTTCGGCAGCGCCGCGAGCACGCGGCGGATGTCATGGATGAAGCCCATGTCGAGCATCCGGTCGGCTTCGTCGAGCACCAGGATTTCCACGTGCGACAGGTCGACCGTGCCCTGCTGCAGGTGGTCGAGCAGGCGCCCCGGGGTTGCGACCAGGATGTCGACGCCTTCGCGCAGTTTGGCGATCTGCGGGTTGATGTTGACGCCGCCGAAGATCACCGCGGAACGCAGCGTCAGGTAGCGGCCGTAGGTGCGCACGCTTTCCTCGACCTGCGCGGCGAGTTCGCGCGTCGGCGTGACGATCAGCGCGCGCACGACGCGCTTGCCGCGGCTCGGGGCGGCGGCGAGGCGATGCAGGATCGGCAGGGTGAAGCCGGCGGTCTTGCCGGTGCCGGTCTGGGCGCCGGCCAGCAGGTCGCCACCGGCGAGCACGGCCGGGATGGCCTGCGCCTGAATCGGCGTGGGATTGGCGTAGCCCTGGTCGGCAACGGCGCGGATGATGCTGTCGGAAAGCCCGAGAGAAGAAAATGTCATGAGTCTTCGTATGCGAAATGGTTGAGGCGCTTCCGGCAAGAATGTGCCGGAAGCGTCGTTCGGAGCCGGCCGGAACGGCCGGAGACGCCGATGCCGGAAACCGCTCTATGCCCGGCTGGCGCCGGTCGCGCGTTTTCGGACCGCAACGTCCGTTGTCACTTGTAGCGGCCCAGGAGCGCGTGCATCTGCGCGAACACCTTCGGGCTGCCGGCGATGACGTCGCCCTGGTAGAGGTAGTCGGATTCCCCGCCGAAGGTGCCGACGATGCCGCCGGCCTCGGTGATCAGCAGCGCGCCGGCGGCGATGTCCCAGGGCTTCAGGCCTTTCTCGAAGAAGCCGTCGAGCCGGCCGGCGGCGACGTAGGCCAGGTCGAGCGCAGCCGCGCCGGCCCGGCGCAGGCCGGCGGTCTGCTCGGTCATGACGCGGAACATCGCGATGTACTCGTCCATGTTCTCCGTGCCGCGGAACGGGAAGCCGGTGCCGATCAGCGCTTCGGCGAGCTTGTCGCGGCGCGCGACACGGATGCGCTTTTCGTTCAGGTAGGCGCCGGCGCCCTTGGTGGCGGTGAACAGGTCGTTGCGGGTCGGGTCGTAGACGACCGCCTGCGTGATCTGACCGCGCACCTGCAGAGCGATCGACACGCAGTACTGGGGAAAGCCGTGGATGAAATTGGTGGTGCCGTCGAGCGGATCGATGATCCAGACGTGTTCGCTGCCGGTCTGGAGATTGGCGGAGGCGCCCGATTCCTCGCCCAGGAAAGCGTGGTCGGGATACGCGGTCTTGAGGACGTCGATGATCGCGGTCTCCGCTGCTTGGTCGACTTCGGTGACGAATTGGTTGAGCTGCTTCTGGGTTACCTTCAACATCCCGAGGTCGACGGACGCGCGTTTGATGATCGCCGCACCGCGGCGGGCCGCC
>JBQCGO010000287.1:0-11675 GCA_051955575.1 Burkholderiaceae bacterium | reverse complement strand
TGTTGTTGGGGTGGGCGGTGGGGTCGGCGTTGGTCCAGGCCGGTTGGCCCCCCCGCTCCGGAACGGGGGGCGGGGCCGGGAGGGAGGCGGCGGCCCTGACCGTAAACGGCGAGGTGCCGGCCGCCGCCGGCGCGCCTGTTCCCCTTGATGACGGCGACGTGTTTGCGCTCGGCCTGGTCCGCCTGGCGGTCTTGCGGGAAGCAGAGGCGGTTTGGGCATCCGGGGCGGTGGCGCCGGGCTCCGCGCCGTCCGGCGGCGTGACTTCACCAAGACGGGTCGGCGTCCGCCCGTTCTTGCTTGCCTCGGGCGCGATCGCGCTTGCCGCGGGCATCGGCGTTTACCTGTCGCTGCCGCTGGAAGCGGTGGCGAATACCCGTCCGGCCCAGCAGCGGACACGCGCCGCGGCCGGCGTCGCGTCGCAACTCGCGGACGCCGGACGGCACGATGCGGTAAACGACGAAATACAACAAAGAGACCTCATGTACCGCGTACGTGAATTCATCGGCGACCCCGGAATCTCTACCCACACCGACGCGAAGGGCCGCATCGTGCTGACCGGGGTCGCGCGCAGCGCGCGCACCGCGGCGCAAATCCGCGAGGCGCGAAAAGAATTCAAAAAAGTGGTTGAAATCCTCGACGCAGTTTCCTATGAGGTGAATGAGAACGACAGGAAGGAAACTGTCGCGATGCCGGTCAAGATCAGAAACGTGTTCATCGGCGGCACGCGCTACTTCACCACTGCCGACGGCATGCGCTACTTCGAGGGCGGCAAGCTGTCGGACGGCGCGGAAGTGCAGTCGATCACGATGGACGAGATCGTGTTCGTGCGCAACGGCAAGCGGATTCGTTACGACCTCGGCGACATGACCGCCGACAACAGGGGATAGGGCGATGGAAGACGACGAGCAGTTGATCGGCATCGAAAAGCTCATGGCCGGGGACGACACCGGCGACGCGACGCTGGCGCTCATCCAGTCGCTGGCGGAGGTCGCGCAGCCGTTGAAGGAAAAAATGAAGGGACCGATGAGTCCGCAGGAATTTCAGACCACTCACGAGCTTCTGCAGGCATTGGAGGCGGGCGAGGAGGTGTTGAAATCGGTTTGGGGGCAGTTGCATCCGAGCCGTAGTAGCGCGCTGTTCTGACAGCGATTTTTGGCAGTTTCTTTCTTAATCGATCGGAGGAAATCATGGCAGTCGATGCAACTACTCAAGCGGCAATTGACGCAATCAACCAAGCGGCCGAGAACAACGCGGCGCTCACCACAGCAAACGTGGTTTACCAAGGAAAACAGGCTGCCAACAACGCGACCAACAATGCGGTAAAGGGAACGGCAAAAACGGCCGAGAACGTCGCGACCTGATGTCGTCGGGAAGATCCCCGGCATGCTTCGCGCAGCGACGAGGGTTTTTCCACGTCGCCGCGCGAAGTCTCTGCAACGACTTCTGCGTCACCGGGGCGCGCATCCCGCCAGTCCGGACGAAAGCGGCATCCGTCAGGAAGGGCGGCGACGAGAGCCGGGGTGAACGTCGTTTCTTTCCAAGGGGAGCAAGGTGGCCGAACTAACCGAAAACGTGAAGCAGGCGCTCACCGCCATGCAAAAGTCGAGCGCCGACATGGACAAGCTAACGCGGAAGAACATGGCATTCCAGATGATGAAGATGGAGGCGAGCGTGAAGATGAACGTGCTGCACAAGCTTTCCGAAATTGTCCAGGAAGTGAAGGGTTGAACGTCATGGAAGCCTCCGGATACGACCCGCTCGTGCATTTGCTGTGCCGCGTGGCGATCGTCGCGGTGCGCCGGCAAATGGACGACGAGGCCGACAGAATTCTGCGCCATGTCCGGCGACGCGTCGCCAACCGCGCGGCGCTCGAAACGTCGCTGGCGCTGGCGCAATCGCTGCGCGGCGATCACGCCATAGCGGAACGGACGCTGCTCGACATGCTGGCCGGCGATCCCGACAGCGATGCGCTGCGCGCCGCACTCGGCGTGGTGTCGATGCGGCGCGGAGGGGAGCGATGGCGAAGCTATTTCGAAGGCATCCTGGCGACCAGCATGGATGCCGAGATGCGCCATCTCGCGTATGCGTCCTTGAACGGAACGCACAATCATCACTACACAGGGAGCTGATATGTCTGCTACATCCTCGGTAACCGATACGCCGCCGGTCCCAACGGGAACTCCGACGCCCACGGAAACGCAAACCAATACATCAGGTAATGCCGCGCAGTCGCTCATCGACAGGGCAGACAGTATGCTGCAGTGGACCGTGACCGACAACCACGACGGTACCGGCTCGATCGATCTCGGTCCTTACACGCTGTCCTTCAACGACCGCAGCCAGCAATGGATCATCACCGACAAGAAGACCGGCAAGCAGACCCGCGTCTGGGGCGATCCGCACGTCGACTATGGCAACGACGGCAGCAACGACCTCAATTTCAAGGAGGCGATCAACCTCGGGCTCGGCTGGATCACGGTCCATGCCGATACGGTCCCGTACGGCAACGGGCAAAAGGTGACCTCGCGTCTGACCATCAGCGACACGCAGACCGGCCAGGCCTACGAAATCAGCGGGCTGGACAGCGCTGACGGCAAGGTGACGATCAAGAAGATCGACCTGAGCGTGGCGCGGGCGCGCAACGCGACAGGCACCAGCGTGATTCAGGGCGACGACGGCACCTGGTACACCGGTCTCGGCCAACTACGCGACGGCGCCATCGCCGACAACGGCTCGATCGACTTTTCGCATGTCGACATGACCAAATCGCCATCCGGCCAGATGGGGCCGATGCTGTCGTTCGTCTGGGCCGCCGACCGCGTCAAGGTCACCGACACTACTGGACGTCTCGGCGATAACGGTGAGGGCAAGACCGCTAGCTCGAGCTCTGGCGTGCCGCCTGCCGGAGCGGGCGGTGTGCCGACGGGACAGGCAGCGTAAGTAATGCCGGCGGCGCGCGGCTCGCGGCAGTTCACACGCAGCGTGTCCGCCGGCTGCCGGCATTCCGGGCGCATGTCGCGCTCGTTCCCTGACTCTGGAAAGCGACCATGAATGACGGATCTCCGTTCCTTTCGATCGAAACCACCCGGCTGCTGATCAAGATCGCGATCGCCGGCCTCAGCCGCGGCATGCCGGAACCGGTGCAGACCATCCTGCAAGGGCTGGATGCCGGCCGCCCCGGCTTCAGCATGACCGCGCCGATCCGCGCCTTCAATGTCGTCGTCAATATCGACAAGGAAGAAGGCATGCGCATGTTCGAGGATTTGATCATGCAGCATCCCGGGAACATGTTGGCCAAGAGCATCCTGGCGTGCTACCTCGATGCCGACAAGAACCCGCGCAGCATTTACCTCGCCGACGAAGTGCTGGCTTCCAACGCCGATCCCGCATTGAAGGAAATGTTGCACTGGCGCCATCAGCCCGACGCCCCGCCGGTTTCCGACGCGGGGCATTCCGGACATGCCGCGGTGCGCCACCGCGCGACGTTCGCCGGCTGATCCGCCATCTTGCGCAACCGACGGAGTCGACATGAAGGATAGTGAGCTTATCGCGGAGAAGATTGCACATACGGAATCGGCAGGGAGCGGTTTCCGCGCCGACCCGGGCGACGTCGCCCGCTTCGATGCGCTGATGCAGCAGCCCGCACCGGACACCTCGCTTCAAGCCGCGTCGGAATACCGGAACCAGCCGGAAACCGTCTCGCCGATCGACATGATGGCCGAAGGATTGATGCACTATGGCAGCGCCGCAAGCAACCAATACGCCCAGCTCATCGATTCGCTGTCTTCACGATTCACCGACATCGACCCGAGCAGTCCGGAAGCGTTCGGCCGCCTGCTGGACGCCGGCATCCAGCTCACCGCCTCCACGATGGAGACGCACATGGTTGTGCAGGCCGCCGAGCACGTCAACCAAAGCTTCAGCACGCTCTTCAAACTGCAGGGCTGACGACGGGCAGCGCGGCATGTCGCGATCGCTCGCCGTCCTGCTGCTCGCAGTCGCGCTGGCCGGCTGCAAGACCGACCTCTACTCCAAGATCACCGAGCGCGAAGCCAACGAGATGGTCTCGGCGCTGTCGACGCAGGGCATCGCCGGCACCAAGACGTCGCCCGATGAAAAGACCTGGACCGTGCAGGTCGACGAGAAGGATCTGCCGCGTGCCGTCGAGACCCTGAAGGCGTTCGGTCTGCCCAAGGATTCGCACCAGACCATCGGCGACATCTTCAAGAAGGAAGGACTGGTGTCGACGCCTTCCGAAGAGCGCATCCGCTTCATCTACGCGATGTCGCAGGAACTGTCGAACACGATCTCGCAGATCGACGGCATCATCACCGCGCGCGTGCACGTGGTGATTCCGGCCAACGATCCGCTGGCCGAGAAGGTCACGCCTGCCTCCGCGTCGGTCTTCATTAAGCATCGGCCCGGGCTCGACATCGAAGCCATCACGCCATCGATCAAGAAACTCGTCCAGCGCAGCATCGAAGGCCTGCCGCTGGAAAACATCAGCATCTCCGCATTTGTCTCCGCGCCCGACGTGGAAGTGGCGCCCCCCGCTGCCAGCGGAAACGACCGGCTGCTGACGGCGGTGCTGGCCGGACTCGGTGCGCTCGCGGCGATCGCCGTCGCAGCGATCTTCGTCGTACGTCGCGGCGCGCTGCGCGATACCGACCATGTCCGCGACGACACCGCCGACGCGCCGCAAAAGGCCGTCGGCAGGGTCGCCACGGCGGCGGCCGCCTTGCGGACAAAGGCACAACGATGAACGCCGCACGCGATGCCGTCGTCCGCTTCAATCTCGATCCGTTCGGGTATGCGCACCGCACCTGGTTCGACGATTTGCCGGAAGCGGTGCGACGCCTGTTGCGCGCACGAAGCGACGATCCGGCAGTGCGGCGCGCAGCCAACCGCTGGCTGCTCGATGCGGGCCGGCTGACCGATTGCATGGAATGGGATTTCGCATCGCCGCATCGGCAGCACCTGCTGCGCGACGCGAGCACGCTGCAGGGGATGGCGCTGACCATCGGCGTGGCTGCCTGCCGGCGCAGCCTGAGGCTGCAGATCCGCTCGTCCGACGCATGGTCGCCGCAGCGCATTCTCGGCACTGAACGCTACGCGAAGGCGCTGGCGTTCGACGGTCTCGAGATGAGCAGGCTGCCTTCCGAAACGAGCGGTACGCCGACGGTCGATCAGTTGTTCGGCGTCGGTGTTCCGCTCCTGCTCGCGACTTGCGGCGAGGACCGCCGCGCACTGGTGCGCCGGGCCGCCTGGAAATTCCCCGCGTCCTTGCCGCTCGCGCTCGACATCAAGCCGAGCGCGCGACGGCGCGACGCGATCTGCAACCTCCTCGGGTCGATCTTCTAATCATGTTCATCTTGCCGGGTACCCTGGACGAGCGCCGAATCGCGACCGGCAGCCGCATCCTGCGGCGAGAGGATTACGCCGCGCTGTGCGACGCTGCTGCGCTGGTGGAGGCGGCACATGCGCGTGTGGCGGCGATCGAAGAAGCCGCGCGCGAACGCGGATTTGCGTACGGACTCGACGAGGCGCGTCGCCAGGCGTGCGGCGAGGTCGGCGAACTGCATGCCGGTTCGCTGATGGCGGTCCGCGCGATGCGCGAGCGGCTCGCCTCGCTCGCTGCCGGCATGGCGACCAGGATATTGACGCGGGCCGACCGGCGCTGGCTGTACGAAGCCGCTCTGCAGGAAGCGATGGCCGCGCTCGGCGACAGCGGTCTGATCGATATGCGGGTGCACTCCGACGAGCTCGACATTGCGCGCGCGGCGCTCGCCCGGCTTGAGCGCGAACTCGGCTTTCCGCCGGCAATCCGGCTGCGTGCCGGCGACGATATCGCGCCCGGCGATTGCGTGGCCGACACCCCGGCCGGCTCGGTGCGCACCGGCATCGCGATGCTGGTCGAGGCGATCGAGGCCGCCGCCCGTCGCGCCTTTCTGGACGCCGAGGCCGGCGCTGTTGCCGATGAGGATTGCGGCGGGGAGGCCGGAGCGGCCGCCCTGTCGTCGCGGGAAGCGCGATGAACCGGCTGTCCGTCGACGCGCTGCTGGAGCAGGCGGAAAGACGGTTTCGCGAGGAGCCGCCGGCAGCCCTGCCGGTACAGGTTGCCGGACGGATCCAGGAAGCGCTCGGCATCGTGCTGCGCGCGTCCGGCATCCATCCGCGCATCGGCGAGCTGTGCCGCGTCGACGATGTCCGCACCGGCCGGTCGCTGCTGACCGAGGTCATCGGCTTCTCGCGCGGCGAGGCGCTGCTCACACCGCTGGGGCCGATGCACGGGCTGTCCTCGCGCGCCAGAGTGATCGCCACCGGCGAGACGCACCGGATCGGCGTCGGCCCCGCCCTGATCGGGCGCGTGCTGGACGGCTTCGGCCGGCCGATCGACGGCAAGGGGCCGATCGTCGCCGAGACGTGGGTCGATGTCGACGCCGCGCCGCCGAACCCGATGCAGCGCGCGCCGATCCGCCGCGCGCTGCATACCGGCGTGCGCTGCATCGATGCACTGACGACCGTCGGGCAGGGGCAGCGCATCGGCATCTTCGCGCCGGCCGGCGTCGGCAAGAGCACGCTGCTGTCGATGATGGCGCGCGGCGCCGCTGCCGACGTCATCGTCCTCGGACTGGTCGGCGAGCGCGGCCGGGAAGTGCGCGAATTCATCGAGCACCAGCTAGGACCGGACGCGCTGCGCCGCTGCGTGGTGGTGGTGGCGACCTCCGACACGCCGGCGATGGAGCGGATCAAATGCGCGGGCATCGCCACTGCGATCGCCGAGCATTTCCGCGATCGGGGGCGCCAGGTACTGCTGCTGATGGATTCGATCACGCGCTTCGCCCGCGCCCAGCGCGAGATCGGCCTGGCCAGCGGCGAACCGCCGACGCGGCGCGGCTTCCCGCCTTCGCTGTTCGCGGCCCTGCCGCGGCTGCTGGAGCGCACCGGGCCGGGCGCGGCCGGGTCCATCACCGCGTTCTACACGGTACTGACCGAAGGCGAGGATATTGCCGACCCGGTGGCGGAGGAAGTGCGTTCCATCCTCGACGGCCACATCGTGCTGTCGCAACGCATCGCGGCGCGCGCACAATTTCCGGCGATCGACGTGCTGGCCAGCCTGAGCCGTCTCGCCCATGCCGTCAGCACCGAGCCGGAGCGCCGGACCGCCGCGAAGACCCGCGCGATCCTGGCCAAGTACGAGGAGATCGAGACGCTGCTGCAGATCGGGGAATTCGAGCGAGGCCACGACCGCGACGCCGACGAGGCGATCGACCGGATCGCGGCGGTGCGCGCCTTCCTCCGGCAAGGCGTCGACGAGGCCGAGCCGCCCGCCGCGGCGATGCAGCGGCTCGCGAAAGCGGTGGGCGCATGACGCGCTTCTGGTCGAAGCTGGCCCGCGTTCGCTCGCTGCGCGTCGAAGCGGCGGGACGGACGTTGGAAACGGCGCGCCAAGCGGCGGCGCAGGCCGCGCGCGAAACCGACACGGCCTGGGAGGGCTTGCTTCGCGTCGAGCGACATGTCGACGACCTGTTGTGCCGGATGGACCGCGTCGCAGCGAGCGGCGCGACCGGCGATGCGCTGCAGGCGTGGCGGGCGGCGCTGACGGAAGGCCGCGAGCAGATTGATGCCGCGCGCCGGGCCCTGGAAGCGGCACGGCAGGAAGCCGCCGCTGCCGAGGAATCGGTGCGCGCCGCGCGCCGCGAACTGCAGAAGCGGCGCAACGAGCAGGAGCGGGCCGAAGACATGTCCGCGAAGGTCGACAAGACATGGCGAATGGCGCGTGCGCAGCATGACGAGGAAGAATCGAGCGAGACGGCGTCGATGAAGCCGCGCGGTTCCTGAGGGAGAGAGCATGAAAAACGACTGCGCGCAGCGGGCGGCCGCGGCACAGGAAGCAGCGGAGGCGACAGCCTGCGCTGTCGGGCGGATTCCCGCGACCCCGGACGAGATCGTGCGCTTCCGCATGCTGCTGGAGCAGACGCTGGCAGCGCCTGCCGACGAGACCCGGGACGAAAACGCGGGCGAAAATGCGGACGAGGCCGCCCAAGCGTCGCATCCCGACGGGTTGCCGCGGCACGGCCGCGCACCATTCGGCGCCGATAACGGGCGGCGGCGCGACGCGGGCATCGGGCCGGCTCCGTCGCGCACCGTCGGGAGCGATCCGTTCGCGTCCGCGCCGTACCGGGCCGCTGCAGTGCAGCCGGACGCGCGGCGCCGGGCGCCGGCAACGCAACCCGATGCCGAAGCACTGTCCCAAGAAACCACGGCGGCCGGCAGACCGGCGGCCGGCGTCGATCTGCTTCGTGATCTGGTCGCCGAAATCCTGTTCGCCGTCGAACTGCCCGATCGACACCGCGCGATCGGTCTGGAGATGCATTCGGCGGTACTGCCCCACACCCGGATTTGCCTGACGATGAACGACGACCAACTGTCGGTGCTGCTGCAGACGCGCAGCGAACCCGTCTATCGCGATGCGCTCGCGCACCGCAATGTGCTGGTGCAGACGCTGGTGCAGCGCTGCGCTCGTGCGGTGGCGGTCGAGATAGAGTTCGAAGCATGAATGCGCCGGACGCCTTGCCCGCACGCCGGGCCGTCGCCCTGCGCGACTGGCCGAAACTACCGCGCCACGACCCGGTGCTGGCCGGATTCCGGCGTGCGGTCGCCGGCTGTCCGGCGCCGACGTTCACATGGAATGGCCTGCCGGCGACGATCACCTGGCGCCTCGACGACGAGCCCGCACCTCCCTGGCGGTGCTGTCTGCAGTGTCACGTCGGCGAATTCTCGGTGCGGTTCGCCTGCGACACGCTCGCGCCCTTGTTCGGCGAACTGCCTTACGACCTCGACGACATGCCGCCGGCCTTCCACGTTGCGCTGCTGGACGACCTGCTGGCCACGCCGCGGCAGGCGCTCGAACGGCTGCTCGACAGGAAGGTTGAAATTTCAGCATTGACGGAAAGCTATGCTGCGCAAGAGGGCGATTACGAGATTGCCTTCACGCTGGAAATCGGCCGGCCGGCGGCGCGACTGCTTGGCGTGCTCGCGGGCAGCCCCGCATTCTTCGCTGCCTGCGTGACCGCGCCATTGGCTACTGCGGCACGAATCGCGGCGCGGGCGCCATCGGCCGCGGTGCCGCTGCGCTGTGACCTGCTCGCCGGCCGCATGACGCTGTCCGTCGAGGAATGGCGCAGCTTGCGCCCCGGCGACGTGCTGCTCGCCGAGCGCACGGCCGGATCGGCGACACGGCCGGGGTACGGCCTGGTTGTCGGCGGCGTGCGGCTGGCGATGTGGAATGCGACGCGATCCGGAGAACAGATGATGGTGGAAGACAACGCAGGCGCGGCGACGATGCCGCAGGACGAGACGCCGGGCGACGATTCGCCGCCCGAGTCGGTGACGGACATCGGCGCGCTGCCGGTGCGGCTCGAATTCTTCGCAGGAGCGGCGACCATGCGGCTCGACCGGCTCGCGGCGCTGCGGCCGGGCCATGTTTTCGAGATGCCGGACGCGTTGCGCGACGGCGCGGTCGACATCCGCGTCCATGGCCGCGTGGTAGGCAAGGGCGAGATGGTCGCGGTCGGCGACCGGCTCGGCATCCGCCTGCTGGAGCTTCAGGTGAAGGACGATGGTCCAGCTGCCTGACCCGATACTTCTCGTCACCGTCATCGTCGTCATCGGGCTGTTGCCCTTTTTCGCGCTGGTGGTGACGAGCTACACCAAGATCGTGGTGGTGCTCGGGCTGCTGCGCCAGGCGCTCGGCATCCAGCAGGTGCCTCCGAACCTGGTGCTGAACGGCATCGCGATGATCCTCTCGGTCTACATCATGGCGCCGATCGGACTGCAGGCCTACCACAAGCTGCAGGAAGCCACCAACGGCGCGGTCATCGGCAAAAAGTTCGAGGACCTGCAGGTGATCGGCGAAAGCGTCGCCGAGCCGCTCAAGCAATTCCTCGACGCCCACGTCAACGACAAGTACCGCGCCTTCTTCCTGCGTTCGGCGCGCGACATCTGGCCCGAGGAGATGGCGCGCTCGCTCGGCAAGAAGGACTTGCTGGTGCTGATACCGGGATTCACCGTGACCGAGTTGACCGAGGCCTTTCAGATCGGCTTCGCGCTGTACCTGGTGTTTCTGATCATCGACCTGGTGGTGGCCAACGTACTGCTCTCGCTCGGCATGTCGATGGTGTCGCCGACCATCATCGCGGTGCCGTTCAAGCTGCTGCTGTTCGTGATGCTCGACGGCTGGGGCCGGCTGGTCGAAGGACTGGTGCTGACGTATCGCGTCGCCGGCGGCGGCTGAGACGGTTTTCGCCCGCCTGTCCGGCCTGATGCCCTGCGCTGTACCCTTTGCCTGATGCCGTAAGGCATCGCGCCGGAACGCTGCCGGTATAATCACGACTCGCCTTTTGTACCGTGTTTCGCGTCTTGCGCCGCGCCGGTGCGACGCCCGCGTCCGGTTCCCTCCGGGCGCCACTTCACCGATTGCCATCCCATGCTTCCCGCACAGAAACAGCAAATCACCGACCTGTTCCGGACCGTGCTCGCTCCGATCGCCGCCGATGCCGGGCTCGCGCTCGACGCGCTGCCCGCGCCGACGCTCGAGCGGCCGCGCGATCCGTCGCACGGCGACGTCGCGAGCAACATCGCGATGCAGCTCGCCAAGCCGCTGAAGACCAATCCGCGCGCGCTGGCCGAGCGCATCGTCGCCGGCCTGCTCACGCAGCCGGCACGTGAGCGCGTGATCGCGTCCGCCGCAGTGGCCGGCCCCGGCTTCATCAACCTGACGCTGGCGGGCGAGGCGCACCACGCGGTGGTGTCGGCGATCCTGGCCGAAGGCGATGCCTACGGCAGGAGCCACGCGGGGCGCGGCACGCGCGTGCTGGTCGAATTCGTCTCGGCCAATCCGACCGGCCCGCTGCACGTCGGCCACGGCCGCCAGGGCGCGCTCGGCGACGCGCTGTGCGCGCTGCTGCAATCGCAGGGCTGCGAAGTGCTGCGCGAGTTCTACTACAACGACGCCGGCGTGCAGATCGCCAACCTCGCGCTGTCGGTGCAGGCCCGTGCGAAGGGCTTCAGGCCGGGCGACGCAGGCTGGCCGGAAGCGGCCTACAACGGCGACTACATCGCCGACATCGCGGCCGACTTTCTCGCCAAGGGCAGCATAGACAGCGACGGCGCGAC
Organism: Burkholderiaceae bacterium; assembly: GCA_051955575.1. Lineage (GTDB taxonomy): Bacteria > Pseudomonadota > Gammaproteobacteria > Burkholderiales > Burkholderiaceae_D > JBQCGO01. The sequence continues at coordinate 497 of JBQCGO010000287.1, read as the reverse complement.
GGTGACGGCCAGCGGCAACGCCGACGACCTCGAATCGATCCGCCGCTTCGCCGTGGCTTACCTGCGACGCGAACAGGATCGCGACCTGCAGGCGTTCGGCATCCGCTTCGACAACTACTATCTGGAATCGTCGCTGTACACCGACGGCAAGGTCGCCGCCGCCGTCGAGGCGCTGCGCGCGGCCGGCAAGACCTACGAGCAGGACGGCGCGCTGTGGCTGCGCACCACCGACTACGGCGACGACAAGGACCGGGTGATGCAGAAGTCCGACGGCACCTACACCTACTTCGTGCCGGACGTGGCCTACCACATCGTCAAGTGGCAGCGCGGTTACGCGCGCGCGATCAACGTGCAGGGCAGCGACCACCACGGTACCATCGCGCGGGTGCGCGCCGGCCTGCAGGCGGCCGGCGTCGGCATCCCGAAGGGCTACCCGGACTACGTGCTGCACAAGATGGTCACCGTGATGAAGAACGGCGAGGAAGTGAAGATTTCCA
>JBQCGO010000286.1:0-7822 GCA_051955575.1 Burkholderiaceae bacterium | reverse complement strand
TCGCCGACATCGAGCTGATCTCCAAGCTGGTCGAGGGCAAGTTCCCCGACTACACCCGGGTGGTGCCGAAGGGCTACAAGAACAGCTTTACGCTCGACCGCGACCAGCTGCTGCGTTCGCTGCAGCGCGCCGCGATCATGACTTCCGACAAGTTCAAGGGCGTGCGCTGCATCCTCGCGCCCGGCAGCATGAAGATCAGCTCGACCAACGCCGATCAGGAAGAGGCGGTCGAGGAGATCGAAATCGACTACGGCGGCGACGCGATCGACATCGGCTTCAACGTCACCTATCTGCTCGACGTGCTCAACAACCTGAAGTGCGAGCAGGTCAACGTCGCCCTGGGCGACGCCAACTCGTCCGCGCTGATCACGATTCCCGACAATCCCGACTTCAAGTACGTCGTGATGCCGATGCGCATCTGACTTGTTCCTCCTGCCGGTGCGGACGACCCGTTCGCACCGGCGCGTTTCCCGGAAGCCGATCCGCTTCCGTTCGTTCTTTACCGTTCCCGAGAAAGCCCATGTCCGCAACTCCTTCCGAAACCATCAAGCCGGCACAAGGCGCGTCACAACCCGCGACCCAGCCTCCGGCGCAGTCCGGCCAGTACGGCGCCTCCTCGATCCAGATCCTCGAAGGACTGGAAGCGGTGCGCAAGCGTCCCGGCATGTACATCGGCGACACGTCGGACGGCACGGGCCTGCACCACCTCGTGTTCGAGGTGCTCGACAACTCGATCGACGAGGCGCTCGCCGGCTACTGCACCGAGATCCACGTCACGATCCACGCCGACAACTCGATCTCGATCACCGACAACGGCCGCGGCATCCCGACCGGCATCAAGTGGGACGACAAGCACGACCCGAAGCGCAGCGCGGCCGAGATCGTGATGACCGAGCTGCACGCCGGCGGCAAGTTCGACCAGAACTCCTACAAGGTCTCCGGCGGCCTGCACGGCGTCGGCGTGTCGTGCGTGAACGCGCTGTCGAAGCTGCTGAAGTTGACCATCCGGCGCGACGGCAAGCTGCACGCGATGGACTTCGCCAGGGGCGTGGTCCAGAACCGCGAGATCGAGGTCCAGGACGGCGTCCAGGTGTCGCCGATCAAGGTCGTCGGCGAGACCGACAAGCGCGGTACCGAAGTGCATTTCTGGGCCGACGAGGAAATCTTCACCCACGTCGAGTTCCACTACGACATCCTCGCCAAGCGCATCCGCGAACTCTCGTTCCTGAACAACGGCGTGCACATCAAGCTGACCGACCAGCGCACCGGCAAGGAAGAGGACTTCGCGTTCGAGGGCGGCACCCGCGGCTTCGTCGAGTACATCAACAAGAACAAGAGCGTGCTGCATCCGACCATCTTCCAGGCGACCGGCGAGAAGATGTCCGACCAGGGCACGCTGATCGGCGTCGACGTCTCGATGCAGTGGAACGATGCGTACAACGAGCAGGTGCTCTGCTTCACCAACAACATCCCGCAACGCGACGGCGGCACCCACCTGACCGGCCTGCGCGCGGCGATGACGCGCGTGATCAACAAGTACATCGAGGAAAACGATCTGGCCAAGAAAGCCAAGGTCGAGGTCAGCGGCGACGACATGCGCGAAGGCCTGACCTGCGTGCTGTCGGTGAAAGTCCCCGAGCCGAAATTCAGCTCGCAGACCAAGGACAAGCTGGTGTCTTCCGAAGTGCGCGGCCCGGTCGAGGAAATCGTCGCCAAGACGCTGACCGATTACCTGCTCGAAAAGCCGGCCGACGCCAAGATCATCTGCGGCAAGATCGTCGAGGCCGCGCGTGCTCGCGAAGCCGCGCGCAAGGCGCGCGAACTCACGCGCCGCAAGGGCGTGATGGACGGCCTCGGCCTGTCGGCCAAGCTGGCCGACTGCCAGGAAAAAGATCCGGCCCTGTGCGAGCTCTACGTTGTCGAGGGCGACTCGGCGGGCGGCTCGGCCAAGCAGGGCCGCGACCGCAAGTTCCAGGCGATCCTGCCGCTGCGCGGCAAGGTGCTGAACGTCGAGAAGGCGCGCTTCGAGAAGATGCTGTCCTCCGAGCAGATCACGACGCTGATCGCCACGCTCGGTACCTCGATCGGCGCCGACGAGTTCAACATCGACAAGCTGCGCTACCACCGCATCATCATCATGACCGATGCCGACGTCGACGGCGCGCACATCCGCACCCTGCTCCTGACGCTGCTGTACCGGCAGATGCCGCAATTGGTCGAGCGCGGCCACGTCTACATCGCGCAGCCGCCGCTGTACAAGGTCAAGCACGGCCGCGACGAGCGTTACCTGAAGGATGACGTCGAGGAAGCGCAGTACATGATGCAGATCGCGCTGCACGACGCGGTGCTGATCCCGCAGGAAAACGCACCGCCGATCGGCGGCGACGCGCTGGCCGAACTGGTCCGCCAGTACAACACCGCCAACGCGATCATCATGCGCCTGGCGCGCGCGATCGACGACGCCGCGCTGTCGGCGATCATGACCGGCGTCACGCTGCGTCTCGACAGCCAGGCCGCCGCCGAGGAATCCGCCCGCGTGCTGAAGGCCGCCATCGCCGACCCGACGGTGGACGTGTCCGTCACCTCGGACGAACTCTCCGACAAGCACAGCCTGCGCATCCAGCGCATGCACCACGGCAACGTCAAGGTCAGCGTCATCGACGCCGACTTCGTCCAGGGGCCGGACTACCAGGTCCTCGCCAGCGCCGCCGCCACCTTCAAGGGGCTGATCGGTCCCGGCGCGCTGGTGCGCCGCGGCCAGGGCGACAAGGCCAAGGAAATCGCGATCCGCGACTTCCACGAAGCGATGAGCTGGCTGCGCGACGAAGCCGAGCGCGGCGTCTCCAAGCAGCGCTACAAGGGCTTGGGCGAGATGAACCCCGAGCAGCTGTGGGAAACCACGATGGACCCCGAAGTGCGGCGGCTGTTGAAAGTGCAGATCGAGGACGCGATCGCGGCGGACCAGATCTTCACGACGCTGATGGGCGACGACGTGGAGCCGCGGCGGGCGTTCATCGAGTTGAATGCGCTGCAGGCGGGGAACATCGACGTGTAACGGGAACGAAAATGCTCGTGCAACTCGATCTGACATCGCTGGAAAAAGCGCTTCTCCGTCTCGGCGAGGCGCTGCAAGCGCGTGTCAGTGCGCCGGACAACACCCTTTACCGCGATGCGACCATTCAGCGCTTCGCATTCACTTACGAAGTCGCGTACAAGATACTCAAGCGCTATCTCGAAATGACGGCGCCGAATCCCGCTGCAATCGATGCGATGGCGTTCGCCGACATGGTCCGTACCGGCAGCGAGCAAGGCTTGTTGCGCAGTGGTTGGGACAAATGGAAGGATTACCGCGCGGCGCGCGGCACTACCAGCCATACCTACGATGAAGCCAAGGCGAAGGAAGTCGCTGCCGTCATTCCCGATTTCCTGCAAGAGGCACGCTTTCTTTTCGACGAGTTGCGAAAGCGCACACAGGCTCGCTGATGGAAGCATTGCCGAAACTGGAAATCAGTCCCAGGCATTGGGACATCGTCAAAGGCATCCTGCAAAAACACCTGCCGCATACGACCGTATGGGCGTTCGGTTCACGTGCCCGCTTCGCGGCAAAACCCTATTCCGATCTTGATCTCGCCATCGTGGGCGAGCATCCTTTATCGCTTTCGGAAATGGCTGCGCTGGAGCATGAATTCACCGAGTCGGCGTTGCCGTTCAAGGTGGATGTGGTGGATTGGGCCGGCACCAGTACGGCGTTTCAAAATATCATCAAGCAGAGCCATGTTGCTGTTTGGCCGCCTCCGCGATGAATTTACCTGCTCGGCGCGAGCCGCATCGGCGGTCTGCTGAGTGGGGGCCTTCCGCTTCTCTCCCGTGTCCGCGATCGCGGGATAAGACGGCTGGAACTCGCGACCGTGCCTGCTTCCTGCATCGGGCGCGAGACCTGACGGGAACCAAGGGCGCGAGTCGATTTCGTGCAGCGTAAAACGTGACGGCTACGCGACAGGGCGCAGGTTTGCAAAGCCGGATTTATCTACTGCTGCACACACTCTTCGATGCCATGGTTCCCGCCCTTGAACTCCGGCTCGTAGTAGAACTTCCTGAACGACCACTTCCCGTTCTTCGTCTTCTTGAAGGAAGCGATGCCTGTTCCAAAGTCCTTGGTAGCCGAGTCGGTATTGGCAAAATAAATCGCCATGTCGGTGCCTTTTGCCGCCCCATGTCCGGGGTACGAGCCGTAGCCGGGAACGTCGAGCCTGAAGTCATAGGCCGCGTATGGTCCGGCACTTTGGCTGTCGACCCGCTTGAGAGTGACCTTGCCCGTGTATTGCCCTTCCTTCGCGTCGTTTCCCGTGCAGGCGTAGGCGCCGCTGAAGTCCGTTCGGGTGAACGACGGTGCGGCATTGGAAACGGACGCCGAGCCGGCGAACACGCATAGCAGAAGAAGGAATTTTTTCATGGGAAAACCGCGCGAGCGGCGGCCGAGTTCGAGAGGAGCCCGACACGATAAGGGATGCCCGATGGAAAGGGAATAGCCGGAGGTACCCGGAGCTGTTCGACGGCGCGCCGGAAGAGGCGCGCCGGTATTTCAACGTGCATCCGGATTACCCGTTTTCGATCGATGTCGCGATGTTCGACGCAAGCCTGCAGGGATGACCGGCGCCGGGCCTGCGGACGCGGCAAGCCCGGACGGGCGAACCGGTTCTGCCGCTGCGCCTCGGCATCTTCTTCGAGCCACGGAATCTTTCCGAGGGTCCGGCCGGTCTTTCAACTGAGGCACGTCGTCAAGACGCAAAGCGAAAAAGAGCGAAAAAGGCGAAATGGAACCGGAGTAAATTTCCAAGGAGGACAACCATGAGCAGTGCGCACGATGCGCTGACGCGACAGATGCTGGAATGGATCGACCAAGGATCGCATTCCTACGCGGAAGTCCTCGACGTCTGGAAGAGTTCCTGTCCCCGGTCGACCATCTGGGAAGACGCGTGCGCCGACGGATTGGTCGACGCCGCGCCCGGCAGGGCGGGCGCCGTGTCGCTGACGGAAAAGGGCAAGCGTTTCCTGTCCTGTCACCGCCTCTGACCGACAACGGCAAGCGCAGGCGTGCGCCTCGTCCGCGCCATGCATTCGGGCGGGCAGGCCTGCCCTGCAATCTCAATGCAGTGTCTTGCTGATCTCCGCGCCCCAGCCCAGCGCGCGGTTCGCGAGGTCGCGCGCCTCCGATTCGATGGTTTTGCGCGTGGTGGCCGCTGCGCTGACGAGCTTGTCGCGCACCAGCGCCCGGCGCCGGTTGCCGCGGTCCGGGTCGAGCAGGTACATGGCGACGACGCCGAGGGCGAAGCCGCCGAGCAGCCACAGCGCAGGGTTGTTTGCCGAGTCGCGGGACATGATTTCTCCTGGTGCGGCGATCGTCGGGCATGCCGAATTCGCCGGCAGCCACCGTCGCAGCGGCAGTCGAGCGGTGCGCGACCCGGGATCGCTGTCGCGGTCCGCCCCAGTCAGGGTGCGGACCGCAGAGATCAATGCAATTGATGTTTGAGGTGGGACAGCGCGCCGTGCGTCTGTTGGACCGCTTGCTTGACCTGCTCGTCGACGTGGCCCGCCTGCTTGCAGGCTTGCATTGCGCGGTCGCTGATTTTCTCCAACTTGTCCACGCAGGCGACGATGCGGTTGTCGTTCTGCTCCTGCTCGAACAGCGAAGCGGCCTGGTCCGACTCGCGCTCGAGTTCGCCGATGCATTGGCGCAGTTCGTCGGGTACGTCGTTGTGCGTCTGGCATAGCTGGGCGGCGCTGTGGATGGTCTGTTCTATCTTCGGGAACTCTTGCTTGACTTGATGGGGGTGCATGGTGGCCTCCTGCCTTTCAGTTCATCGGGTCCGTGCATGAGGACATGCGCGGGTCGTCAATCGTTTCGTTCCGCGATGCCGCCGATAGTTCCGCTTCCTTCGGACCGTGTGCACGCAGCGCGGGCAAAAGCATCTTTCGTCGCCGGCCGGGATCGGGGCCGCGTGACGACAGGGACAAGAGTTCGTTGACGAATGCCAATCCGCGAATCAGTCCTTGTCGGAATTCCTTTGCGGCATCCGCTCCGGCGGGTGCATATCGTGAGGTTCATCGCAGGAAGTTCCGCGCGCTTCCTTGGCGACGTCGCCGGAGGCATTGTCGATTTTGCCGGTGTCGTTCGCAGTGTTCTTGCTGTCGCTGGATGGATTGGCGGCCATGGACCTCTCCTGCGAAGTTCGCTATCGAGTCGGCTTCGATGCCCGACGGTCCACCGGATTTGGGGATTGGTAAGCGGCGTTGTCCGTACAATGATGCATGTCCGCCGGTTTTCCCATCCTCACGCGGCGGAAGACCGACCGTCCCTTGAAGGAAGAAGAATTTGATGCGCCGCTTTCTCTTGCCGGCTTGCCTGTTGTCGATGGCAGCCGTCGCTCATGCGGACGCGGCAAAAACCTGCCGCGTCAGGCAAGTCGATCTCCTCGGCGCCTGGGAAGCAAGCGGCGACACGGGGCCGTTCGAGGAGATGGAGTTCGCGTCGGCCGGCAGCCGGAACGTCTTCCACTCATGGCTGCATCAGCGGCCGGACATCGTGGACGGCACGTGGTCGCTGCGCGGGTGCGCATTGACGATCGTCGATCCGGCCGGGCCGATCACCCTGACGTTTCACGTGCGAACTGCGGGCAGGAACCGGATCGAGCTTCAGGAAAACGGCGCGCCGGCCGCGAGGTATGTCCGGATCGACGCTACGCCGTGATACTTCCCGTCCTTACCTCACTGACCTGACGCGCAACCGATGCTGTCCCTGTTCCTGAAAGCCCTGCTCGGCGCCGCCGCCGTGGTAGCGATCGCCCTGCTGTCCAAGTCGAAAGCGTTCTTCGTCGCCGGCCTGGTGCCGCTGTTCCCGACCTTCGCGCTGATCGCGCACGCGATCGTCGGCACCGAGCGATCGCCGGCGGCGCTGCGGACGACCGCGCTGTTCGGCCTGTTCTCGCTGATCCCGTATGCCGCCTATCTGGCGACCGTGTACGTCGGCAGCGTCCGCTTCAGCCTCGTCGTCACGCTGACGAGCGCGACGCTGGTGTGGGCGATCGCAGCGGGGGTGTTGCTGCTGGTCTGGACGCGGGTGTTTCCGGTCGCGTAGGCGTCACGTGTCAGGAGAGATTTCCAGCCGGTACGCGCTTGCCTGCTTGTCGGCGTACATCGCCGCGTCCGCCTGCTTGAGCAGCGCCGCCGCGTCGTCGCCCTGTTCCGGGAAGACGGCGATGCCGATGCTCGGCCGGATCCGCAGCTGGCAGCCGTCGATGGCGATCGGCTGCCGGACCGCGTCGCGGATCTTGTCGGCAACCAGCGCCGCGCCGGCGGCGCCGACGTCTTCCAGCAGCATGACGAACTCGTCGCCGCCCATGCGAGCGACCGTGTCGACGTCGCGCAGCGTCTGTCGCAGCCGCAAGGCGACCGTCTGCAGCAGCACATCGCCGGCCACATGACCGAGCGAATCGTTGACCCGCTTGAATTCGTCGAGATCGAGATAGAGCAGGGCGATCCGCGCGTTGCCGCGCCGCGCGCGCTTCAACGCCATGTCGAGCCGGTCGAGCAGCACGCCGCGGTTCGGCAGGCCGGTCAATGGGTCGTTCTGCGCGAGGTATTGCAGCCGCTCGTGCAGGCGCTTGCGCTCGACCGCGGTCGCGACCTGGGTCGAGATGAATTGCAGCAGTTCCTTGTCGCCGGCGGTGTACGGCGGCGCGTCGGGACGGCTGCGCAGCGCCATCGCGCCGAGCGCGCCCTGGTGCGTCGGCAGCGGCACCAGCAGCCAGGAGGGCGCGCGCCC
>JBQCGO010000285.1:0-2761 GCA_051955575.1 Burkholderiaceae bacterium | reverse complement strand
TTGACGACGTCCTTCAGCATCTCGCCGACGTCGAAGAAATGGTCGAACCAGAGGAAGGTCGTGAAGTGCAGCGCCGCGTAGAAGAACGCGAACAATCCGGCCATGCGGCGCAGCTTGATCAGCCAGTGCCAGCCGCTCAGACGCCGCAGCGGCGTGACCGCCAGCGTGATGCACAAAAAATAAAGCGTCCAGTCGCCGGTGTTGCGGGTGATGAACTCGATCGGATTCGCGCCCAGCCGGTCGGTGAAGGCGAACAGCACCAGCCGCGCGAACGGCAGCAGCGCCAGCAGGAACAGCACGGTTTTCAGGACGGCAAGTCGCTTCGGGGTCGGTTGGAACGTCGGCATCGCAAAAAGTGGGCGGAAGCGGAGAAGCGGCGGGTAATGCGGGAATCGCGGCATGGCGGGCCGGGCCGCCGCGATCAGAAGTTCTTCCTCAGGTCCATGCCGGTGTAGAGCGACGCGACCTCGCCGTAGCCGTTGAACATCAGCGTCGGGCGCTTGCGGGAAAAGAAGCTGTCCTCGCCGATGCGCCGCTCGGTGGCCTGCGACCAGCGCGGGTGGTCGACATTCGGATTGACGTTCGAATAGAAGCCGTATTCCTGCGGCGCCGCGTTGTTCCAGGCGGTGCGCGGCTGGTCCTTGACGAAGCGGATCTTGACGATCGACTTGGCCGACTTGAAGCCGTACTTCCACGGCACCACGATGCGCACCGGCGCGCCGTTCTGGTTCGGCAGCACCTGGCCGTACATGCCGAAGGTCAGCAGCGTCAGCGGATGGTTAGCCTCGTCCAGACGCAAGCCCTCGACATACGGCCATTCGAGCACCGGGCTGGCGATGCCGGGCATCTGCTTCTTGTCGGCCAGCGAGATGAACTCGACGTATTTCGCGTTGCCGGTCGGCTCGACCCTCTTGATCAGTTCCGAGAACGAATAGCCGTCCCACGGGATCACCATCGACCAGCCTTCGACGCAGCGCAGCCGGTACACCCGCTGCTCCATCGGCGCGAGCTTCATCAGGCTGTCGATGTCGATCGTCATCGGCTTCTTCACCTCGCCTTCGATCGCCACCGTCCACGGCCGTGTCTTCAGCGTGTCGGCGTTGTCGGCCGGATCGCCCTTGTCGGTGCCGAACTCGTAGAAGTTGTTGTAGGTGGTCGCGTCCTTGAAATCGGTCGGCTTGTCCATCACCACGTAGCGCGGGTTCGGCTTGGCCGCCAGCTTTTGCGCGCCGCCGTCCTGCGCGAACGCTTCGCGCATCGCCATCTCGGCCAGCGCGCCGCCGGCGATCGAGCCGGCCGCGAGCTGCTTGATGAAGCGACGGCGCGACTCAAACACGTCACGCGGCGTGATTTCGGAAGGAAACGGAATATCGATGCCGTTGGGGCTGCGTTTGATCAACATGATGACTCCATCAATGGAATTTAGTCGTGGCGCACGTCCCAACCTTACACCAATTATTAGTGCGATCGCATTTCGGTCACTCGGGCAAGCGGCTCACCGGCCGGGCGGCGGTCGCGCCATGCCGCCTCGGCCGAAAGGCCTAGGAGAAAGGCCCAGGATTCTGCACCGACAGGGGCAGGGTCGGAAGGCTCACGGCTTGGCGGCGTGCCAGACGTTGCGGAATCCGTCGCCGCCCGCGTCGCCCGGCTTGTCGTCCTTGGACCAGCGGTAAAGCGGCTTGCCGTGGTAAGCCCATTGCTTCGTGCCGTCGTCGCGCGTGACTACGGTGTAACCGCCGCCGGCATCGGCGCCGTCTTCCGCCTGGAGCGGCGGCCAGTTGGCGGCGCAGGGGCCGTTGCAGGCGCTCTTGCCGGCGCCGGCCGAATCCTTGTCGAAGGTGTAGAGCGTCCTGCCGGCCGGGTCGGTCAGCATGCCGTTCATGGTCTTGGTCGGCGCGGATGCCGAGTGACCCATGCCGGCGCAACCGGCAAGGACGACGGTCAGCAGGGAGGGAAGAAAACGGGAAGCGGCGTTCATGAAATCCTCGCGGGTCTGGTTGATCGGTGTGCGGTTTGCACAGCCGGTAAACAGATGGGCGCGAGGATTTATTCCACGGACGCGGGAATTTTTACAGCTGGCCGTATGAATGCAGGCCGGACAGGAACATGTTGACACCGAGGAACGCGAACGTCGTGACCAGCAGCCCGACCAAGGCCCACCAGGCGGCGACGCGGCCGCGCAGGCCCTTCATCAGCCGCATGTGCAGCCACGCGGCATAGTTGAGCCAGACGATCAGCGCCCAGGTTTCCTTCGGGTCCCACGACCAGTAGCCGCCCCAGGCGTCGGCCGCCCACAGGGCGCCGAGGATGGTGGCGATGGTGAAGAAGGTGAAGCCGACCGCGATCGCCTTGTACATCACGTCGTCCAGCATCTCCAGCGACGGCAGCCGGTCGGCCAGGATGCCGTTGGACTTCAGCAGGTAGGCAACCGACACCATCGCCGCCAGCGAGAAGGTGCCGTAGCCGATGAAGTTGGCCGGCACGTGAATCTTCATCCACCAGCTTTGCAGCGCCGGCACCAGCGGCTGGATCTCGGCCGCATCGCGGCTGACGGTGTACCAGAGCAGGAAGCCGACCGCCGCCGAGATCACCAGCAGCACGAAGGCGCCGAGCTGGCGCGTGCCGTAGCGATCCTCGTAGAACAGGTAGAACAGCGCGGTGATCATGCAGAACAGGATGAACACCTCGTACAGGTTCGAGATCGGGATATGGCCGACGTCAGTGCCGACCAGATAGGACTCGTACCAGCGCACCAGCATGC
>JBQCGO010000284.1:0-9987 GCA_051955575.1 Burkholderiaceae bacterium | reverse complement strand
CGACCTGAGCATTCGCGACCTGCGCATCCTGATGGGCGACCGGCGCGAGAAATTCCGCATCAGCGACAAGCAGTTCAAGCCGAAGGAAGACGCCGGCGCGAGCACCGGTACCGGCGGCGGAAGCGGCAGCAGCGCGGCACCGCACTGATCGCCGCGCCTCCCCCGCCTGGACGGACGTCAGGCGGGGAACACGCCGGTCGACAGGTACCGGTCGCCACGATCGCATACGATGAACACGATCGTGGCGTTTTCCACTTCCCCTGAAATGCGAAGCGCCACCTCGCAGGCGCCCGCTGCGGAAATCCCGCAAAAAATCCCTTCCTCGCGCGCCAGGCGCCGTGCCATGTTTTCCGCTACCGCCTGACTCACCTTCTCCATCCGGTCGACTGCGGTCTTGTCGAAGATCTTCGGCAGGTAGGCTTCCGGCCATTTCCGGATACCGGGAATCTGCGACCCCTCTTCCGGCTCGGCGCCGATGATCTGCACCGACGGTTTCTTCTCCTTAAGGAAACGCGACACGCCGACGATGGTCCCGGTGGTGCCCATCGCGCTGACGAAATGCGTGATCCGTCCGCCGGTGTCGCGCCAGATTTCCGGCCCGGTCGTCAGGTAGTGCGCGCGCGGATTGTCGGGATTGCCGAACTGATCGAGGATGTGCCCCTTGCCGTCCTGCTGCATTTTTTCCGCCAGGTCACGCGCGTATTCCATGCCGCCTGATTTCGGCGTCAGCACGATCTCGGCGCCATACGCCGCCATGCTCTGCCGACGCTCGACGCTCAGATTTTCAGGCATCAGCAGCACCATCCTGTAGCCGCGCATCGCGGCGGCCATCGCCAGCGCGATTCCGGTATTGCCGCTGGTCGCCTCGATCAGCGTGTCGCCGGGCTTGATCTCGCCGCGCGCCTCGGCGCCCTTGATCATCGCCATCGCCGGACGGTCCTTGACCGAGCCGGCCGGATTGTTCCCTTCGAGCTTGCCGAGGATGACGTTGTTGCGCTGCTCGGCATCGACCCCCGGGATGCGCTGTAGCCGGACCAGCGGCGTGTTGCCGATCGTGTCTTCGATGGTGGAATAGGACATGGGAACGTTTCCAGAATGGCAAAAATGCCATTGTAATCCGATGCCTGCCCGAGGGCGGCGAGCGGGATCAAATCCGCGGCCGATCGTTCCCGGCCGGCGCTTCGCCGACAATCAGGGCCGTCGCGCCGAACTGCCTTAGCGCGGGCAGCCGCGGATCGCAGTGCGCGACGACTGCTTTCGTCAGCGCATCGGCCAGGACGCAGCGCGGCGCGAACACCGAGACGCTGGGCGCGACCGCGATCGCGCGTCCGTCACGTCCGTCCACCAAGGCGCTGGCCGATGCGCCGTTTTGTTGCCGCGCTGAGAAATACGTCGCCGAGGTAGCCATCGCCTTGTCGCGCAGCAGCACGCAGGCGGCCGCCTCGGTCGGATTTTCCGGCGAGCGGATCAGCACCGGCCAGGGAGTGTCGCCGATCACGCGCAGGTCGCCACCGGCGTTGACGCTCGCGCGCCGCACGCCGGCCGCGCGCAACGCGTCGATCGCGAGGTCGACCGCGAAGCCCTTCGCGATGCCGCCGAGATCGATCCAGCCGTCGCCACGCTTTACGACGCGGTCGTCTTCGTCCGGCTGCAGCAGGTCGGCCGCGCACAAAACCGGCGCCGTCGGCATCGCGCCCGGCGCCGGCAACTGGCTGCAGGCAACGAGGCGCGGTGCGCAACCGATGTCGAAAGCGCCGCCGGTGGCCGCGCCGACGGCGAGCGCGAGTCGAAGCACCTGCAGCGTATGGGGATGAACCGTCAGCGACGCGCCGGACCGCGCGCAGTTGATCCGCGAGACGTCGCTGGCCGGATCGTGGAAGCTCATCAGCCGATGCACCAGCGCGATCGCCTCGAAGGCCTGGGCGAACGCGACGTCGCCATGATCGCCGGCGTCGGCGATCGCGATCTCGACAAAAGTGCCCAACCAAGGCTGGGCGCGGCGCTTCATTGCTTCAGCGCCACCTGCGCGATGGCGGCGATCCGGCGCACGCCGTCCGTGACGTGGGTGCAGGACAGGGTCGCGCCGCTGATGTTGGCGATCCCTTCGCCGATCTCGATGCCGGACTGCGCGGTCTTGCCGACGAACTGCTTGCGCCATGCCGCGCCGCGGATCTCGTAGCCGTGGCTTTCACGGTAGTTCAGGATCTCGATCTGCCGCACACTGGCATCGGGATTGAGGGCGACCGCGTACGAAATCAGTTCGTACTTGCCGGTAACGTCGTCGAGCACCACGAAGCCCAGCGGCGTGTCGTTTTTGTAGGCCGCGAACACGCGCCAGGCGGCCGAGCGGGCGCGCAGCCCGGAAAGTTTTTCGACCTGCGCCATCTGCTCCGGCGACAGCCGCAGGTCTTCCGCCTTGAACGCCGTCGCGTCGGGAAACATCACCCGCTGCGCCTGCTCGACGGTCATGTACTGGGTCGCGAACGCGGAGCCGCTGGCCGCCGCGGCGGCGACCAGCACAATCCAAGGAACGGCTTTCATCGCATGCCCGCCGTCAGAACGAGAAGCCCACGCCCAGGTCGACCCGGTCGCGCGTGCTGTCCTCGCGGAATTTCTGATAGTCGGCCTTGAGCACGACGCCTTCGCCGATCAGCAGGTTCGCGCCGACCGTCCAGACCTTTTCCGCTGCGCCGGGCGCGACGCCGAGTCCGACCGGCAGCGCCGTGTAGCTCTTGGCGGTGTTGAACTGCTCATAGCGCAAGAAGGGACTCAGCGTGTAATTGCCGGATTTCCACAACTGGTACGCCGCCTGGGTGTACCAGCCGTCGAAGACTTTCGGCACCAGCGTCGAGCTGCCGGCGAAGGTCAGGTTGAGCGCGTCGATATTGCTGATCTGACCGCGGGCATAGAGCGCCGACAGATCCCAGCGTCCCGGGGTGTAGCGGCCGTGCAGGTCCCACAGCGTGATCCGCGCGTCCTGCGCCGGGAAGTCGGCCGTGCCCTGCCCGGCCTTGCCGGTGAAGACCGAGCCGCCGAGCAGCAGGCCCGGCACGCCGCGCCAGTTCAGCGCGCCGTACACGCTCAGGTTGCGCGACTTCGCTAGCTGTCCCTCTTGGTGAATGCTGCCCAGCGGCGATTCACGGCCTTCGGCCGAAGCGGCATCCCATTTGCTCAAGTCGAATCCAGTCGTCACGCCCGCATCCCAGGTCAGGCCGTTCTCGAACGCGCCCGACAGGCCGACGCCGGCTTCGCGCCAGGTCGACGGGATGATCGCCGTCTCGACGAAATTGCGCTCGACGCCATAGAAAGCGGTCGGCTCGTGGTTGGTGTTGAGCAGGCCGGACGGGATCAGGAACAGGCCCGCCTTAGCGCGCAGGCCGATGCCGAACTCGCGCTCGACGTACAACTGCTCCACGGCGGTCTCGCCGGCATCGTCGGCCGAGGTCACCGCGTGTTCCCATTCGAACTCGGATACCAGCTTGGTCCGCTCGTCGAACCGGTGCTCGATGCCGATCACCGCGCGCCGCACGTCGGCCTGCGCGGCGCTCGCATTCTTGGTCGGCCGGTTGTAGTTCACTTCGCCGTAGCCGGTGACGACGGTCTTCGGCTCTCCCGCGCCGGCGGGGATCGCTTCGGCCACCTCGGCGGCTCGCCCGACCCGCGACGTCGCCGTGTCCGGCGTGGCGGGCGCGACGGTAGCGGTTTGTGCGGTCCGCACGTCCTCGCGCTGCATGGCGGCTTCGGTCTTCCGGCGAGTCGCCGCCAGTTCGGCCTTGACTTCCTTCAATTCGGCGGCGAGCTGCTCGATGCGTTGCATCATTTCGGCCTCGCTGGCCGAGGCGGCGAACGAAACCGTGGCGAATGCTCCCGCGATCGCGGCATGGATCAGTGTTTTTTTCATGGTGGGAATGGTCAGGATGCGAGTGAAAAATCTGCGTAGGCCGGTCGTCTTTGCCGCGCGGCCGTCACCGCTGGACGGTCGCGCCGTAACCATCGGTCAGCGTTTTGAGGAAATTCACGACGTCGTCGATCTCGGCCTCGGACAACGCCGGCGCCATGCCGGGCACGCGGTTGTAAGGCGCTTCCGTGGTGTTCACGTTGCCGCGGTATGCGGGCGGGAGATCATTGAATTTCTGCGCCGTGCCGTCGGCGCCGACCGGATACCACTCTTCCGGGTTGGTGTCGCGGCGCACGTAGAAGCGGACGGCGTCGCGCAAGTCGTGGAAGACGCCGTTATGGAAGAAAACCTTGCGCGTGGCGACGTTGCGCAGCGTCGGCACCTTGAAGGCGCCGCACAGATCCATGCGCGCGCTCAGGTCTGTACGATCGGGGCCGCACAGCCCGAGATCGAAGTAGGTCGGATCGGCATTCGCCGGGATCGCCGCGTTGCGCGGCACGCCGAGATTGTCGTAGGTGAAGTCGGTGAACAGCGGCGGCGAGCCGTCCGCGCCGCGTGCGCTGCTATGGCAGGCGGCGCAATTGCCCCTGCCCGGACTGTTGAACCAGGCCAGGCCGCGCAATTCCGAATCGCTCAACTGCGCCTTGCCGGCCAGGAAAAGGTCGTACTTCGAATCGAACGGGTGGAACGCAGAGGCTTCCTTCTGGTATTGCTGCAACGCGAACGCGATTCGATCGAAGGCGTCTTCCGTCCGATCCAGGATGTCCGCGCCGAAGACGCGGCGGAAGTCCTCGACATACGAAGCGTTGCGCAGGCGCGCGACGACCGCGGCCGGATCCAGGTTCGCCATTTCGTGCGCGGCCAGCAATGGGCGCTTGGCCTGCACGGCCAGCGTGTCGGCGCGGCCGTCGCGGTTGAAGCCGCCGGTCGGCGTGCCTTCGGCGTCGAAGAAGAAGGAAGGGTTCGCGTTCAGATAGCGCAGGGACGGCACTGCCCGGAAACCGGACGTGGCGCCCGCCGGCCCGCCCAACTGGACGGCGAGATCGTTGGTCTGTGCATGCGCATTCGCCGGGTCATGGCAGGAAGCGCAGGATTGGTTGCCCGACGCCGACAGCGTACGGTCGGCGAACAACTTTTCCCCGATCGCCGCCGCAGCGCTCAACTGGCCGGCGGAGGAAGACAGTTCGCCAGCAGTTGCGGCGGTGGCGGCCGAATCACCGCCGCCGCCGCAACCGGCGAGTATCAGCGTGAAGCAGACTGCTGGCCAGAGGGCCGGCGATCGGCCCAATATGCGGGAAGCTTGGGGAAAGTTCGTCGTCATTCTCTTTGTCTTGTCGGCGGCGCCTGCCCCGGGCGACTGCGAGTTCCTTGCAGGCCGGTCGTGCCGCTTCAACCTTGTAAATGAGAATGATTATAATTTGCGATAAAGAGATTGGCAACAATTTTCCGCCCAGCACTGCAGCGAGCCGTCTTCCTTGCCCAACAAAAAGGCCGATCCATTGGATCGGCCTTCTTTCCTTCTCTCATGTATGCGGAAGCGTTCGGCTTTCCGCTCCGCATCTATTTGGCAGCAGGTTTGGCGTCGGCCTTCTTCGTCGTGACGGCCGCCGGCTTGCCCGTCGCCATCGGCTTGCCCGGCAGCGGTTGCCCGTTGACGACCAGTCCCGCCTGCGACAGCTTTGCAGCGTTCTTGTCACCGATACCTTTCACCCGCTTCTGGAAATCGGCCCAATCCTTGAAGCTGCCGCTCTTTTTCCGCTCGGCAAGGATGGTCTGGGACATCTTCGGGCCGATCCCTTTCACACCGTCGAGTCCGGCTTGGTCCGCCTTGTTGACGTCAACTTGAGCGAAGGCCATGGTCGCCAGCAGCAACCCGAATGCGAACACCAGTTTTTTCAACATGTTTTTCTCCCATTGGTTGAGGATCGCCTTGAGCCGATGCCGCCGGCCAAGGCGCTCCGATTTTCCAACAGTTGAAAAATTTTTGCTAGACCGGAAAAAGTTCTTCACGCGTGACGGTCGCAGTGCCGAGCTTGCCGACCACGATACCGCCCGCGCGATTGGCCACGGCAACCGCTTCCTCCAGCGGCACGCCCGCGCCCAGCATCGCCGCCAGCGTGGCGATCACGGTGTCGCCTGCACCCGACACATCGTAGACTTCGCGCGCCATCGCGGCGAAATGGACGATGCGGTCCGCCTGATAGAGCGTCATGCCTTCCTCGGAACGCGTCAGCAGCAGCGCGTCGAGTTCCAGCGCGGCGCGCAGGTTCTGCGCCTTCGCCGACAGGTCGTCCTCGGACGTCCACTGGCCGACGATGTTGCGCAGCTCGGCCTTGTTCGGCGTCAGCAGCGAGGCGCCGGCATAGCGCCGGAAATCGTTGCCTTTCGGGTCGACCAGGATGCGCTTGCCGGCCTGACGCGCCGCACCGATCATCTCGGACACGTTGACCAGTCCGCCCTTCGCGTAGTCGGACAGCACGATGACGCCGTAGCGCGGCAGCAAGGCATTGAACTGCGTGAGCTTGTCGCGCAGCACGACGTCGGCCGGCGGCGCCTCGAAATCAATGCGCAGCAATTGCTGCTGCCGACCGATCACGCGCAGCTTGACAATCGTCGCGATCGACGCATCGGGCACCAGATAGTTGTCGACCGCGAGTTCGTCGACCATGCGCCCGACGAGCTGCCCGCTCTCGTCGCTGCCGACGATCCCGAGCAGGCCGGTGCGCACGCCGAGCATCGCGGCGTTGCGCGCCACGTTCGCGGCGCCGCCCAACCGCTCTTCCGCCTTCTCGATCCGCACCACCGGGACCGGCGCTTCCGGCGAAATCCGGTTGACCTCACCGAACCAGTAGCGATCCAGCATGACGTCGCCGACCACCAGGATCGGCGCTGCGCCGGCAAAGTCGGGAACCGCCGTCGTCATGCGCGCACCAGGACCGGACGGCCGACGCCGTGGTACTCGAAGCCGATGTCGGCCATGATTTCCGGTTCGAACAGGTTGCGGCCGTCGAAGATCAGCGGCGCCCTCAACCTTGCCTTGCACTGATCGAAGTCGGGGCTGCGGAACGCCTTCCACTCGGTCACGATCACCAGCGCGTCGGCGTCGTTGATCGCATCCATCGGATGGTCGCAGAAGCGGATGCGGGACAGGGCTTCGGGCTTGTCGGCGAAATCGAGCGCCAGCACGCGCCGGGCTTCCTCCATCGCCACCGGATCATGCACGGCGACGGTCGCTCCGCGCTCGATCAGTTCGCGCAGCAGCGTACGCGAAGGTGCCTCACGCATGTCGTCGGTGTTCGGCTTGAACGCCAGTCCCCAGACCGCGAAGTGGCGGCCGGTCAGGTCGGCGCCGAGCCGGTCGACGATCTTCTTGCCGAGGATGGTCTTCTGGCGCCGGTTGACTTCCTCGACGGCACGCAGAATCAGCAATTCCTGGCCGCTGTCGCGCGCAGTACGCTCGAGCGCCTGCACGTCCTTCGGAAAGCACGAGCCGCCGTAGCCGCAGCCTGCGTACAGGAAGCTGTGGCCGATGCGCGGATCGGAGCCGATGCCGTGGCGCACCGCGTCGATGTCGGCGCCGAGCTGGTCGGCCAGGTTGGCCATCTCGTTCATGAACGAGATGCGGGTGGCCAGCATCGCGTTGGCGGCGTACTTGGTGAATTCGGCAGAACGCACATCCATCCAGAAGGTGCGCTCGTGATTGCGGTTGAACGGCGTGTACAGGAGTTTCATCATCGCCTGCGCGCGCAGTCCTTCCGGCGATTCGTCGCAGCCGATCACGATGCGATCCGGTCGCATGAAATCCTCGACAGCGGCGCCCTCCTTCAGGAATTCCGGGTTCGAGACGACCGAGAACGTGGCGTCGCCGCGCGCGCTGGCGCGGACGTCGAGTTCTTCCTGAATCGCGCGCTGCACCCTGTCGGCGGTACCGACCGGCACCGTGGATTTGTCGACGATGACCTTGAAGCCGGTCATGTGCCGTCCGATGTTGCGCGCGGCTTCCAGCACGTACTGCAGGTCCGCGGAGCCGTCCTCGTCGGGCGGCGTGCCGACCGCGATGAACTGCACGTCGCCATGCTCGACGCTTTGCGCAACGTCGGTCGAGAAGATCAGGCGTCCCGCGGCATGGTTGCGCGCGACGATGTCCTTCAGACCCGGTTCGTGGATCGGGATGCCGCCGCCGTTCAGGATGTCGATCTTGCGCTGATCGACGTCGAGGCAGAACACGTCGTTGCCGAGTTCGGCGAGACAGGCACCTGTGACCAGTCCGACGTAGCCGGTGCCGATGATCGTTATCTTCATTGCTTCTCGAAAAGTGGTTTTGGCTATCTTAGAAGAAGATGCCGGCGCGACAATGATTTAGCACAGAAGTTTTCGGGATGGCGAAAATTTCATTTTCGCCGTGCCCCACCTTCAAGTCATCACGTTGAGTTCTTCGGTACGGCGCGGCGGATAGGTTTCCCAATGGTTGCAGCCGGGGCACTGCCAGTAGAACTGGCGCGCCTTGAAGCCGCAGTGGCTGCACCGGTAACGCGCGAGCCGCTGGGTATAGCTGTGGACCAGGTTCTGCACGACCGAAAGATCGGGGCGCACCTCGGGCGGAGCGCTCATCAACCGCGCTTCCAGCAGCTTGTCGAGACCCAGCAGCGTCGGCGTGCGACGCAGTTCGTCGCTGACCAGCTGATTCGCCGCCGCCACGCCGTAGAGTTCGAGCACCGCCTTGAACACCACTTCGAGCAGGTCGATCGACGGCGCTTCCGCCAGATACGCTTTCAGCAGATTCACGCCTTCCTGGGCACGGCCGACCTTGCGGTAGCCGTCCATCAGCCGCTGCGCAACCAACGCCACGTGCGGCACACTCTGGTGCTCCACGCGCCGCCACGCCAGAAGCGCCCCTTCGGTGTCGCCCTTCGACTGCAGCACGTCGCCGGTGAGGATGGTCGCGCGCACGTTGTTGCGGTCAGCCGCCAGCGCCTTGTCCAGCATCGCCATCGCGGCGTCCGGGTGCGTGTGCACCAGTTCGTCCTGCGCCAGTTCGCAGTAGAACTGCGCGATCTCCTTTTGCCGCCCGCCCGCGCCGGACTCTTGCAACGCCTCAGCCGCGGCGATCGCACGCGGCCACTCCTTCTCGCGCTGGTAGATCTCGAGCAGCGCGCGACCGGCCTGCGCGGCGTATTGACTGTCCGCGAGCAGGTGGAAGGTTTCTTCCGCGCGATCCAGCAGGCCGGCTTTCAGATAGTCCCGGCCGAGTTCATAGCGGGCATGCGATTTGTTCTCGGCATCCAGATCGGCGCGCGCCAGCAGGTTCTGGTGGACGCGGATCGCGCGCTCGGTCTCGCCGCGACGCCGGAACAGATTGCCGAGCGCGAAATGCAGTTCGACCGTCTCCGGGTCCAGTTTCAGAATTTCGATGAAGGCGTCGATCGCCTTGTCCGGCTGATCGTTGAGCAGGAAATTCAAGCCTTTGAAATAACCGCTCGGCAGGCTGCGCGACTCGGCGATCACGTGACGGATGTCGACGCGGGCGGCGATCCAGCCCAGCGCGAAGAACACCGGGATACCCAACAGCCACCAGATTTCGAATTCCATGAATGCCCAGGCGAGGAATGAGAAGCGGGCCGATCAGAATTCGCCGTCGGCGGCGACGGCGTCCGGCAACGGCGGCCGGGCACGCTCGGCGAGTTGGGTCTCTTGGGCCTTTTGCAGCGCGTTCGCCGCCTTGCGCTGGCGTGCGGCCTCGCGGCGGTAGCGGAACAGGGTCGGCATCAGGGCTAGGATGCCGAGCATCGCGCCGACCACGAAAAAGCCGAGCAGGATCAGTACCAGCGGTCCGCGCAACTCGTAGTCGAGGAAAAACCGGAGCGCCACTTCCTGCGTGTTCTTCAACGCGAAACCGAAGAAGACGATGAAGAGGAGAACGGCAAGAATCCGGAAGACGATTTTCATCGGGCGTGGTCCTCGCTGGGCATGCCGGCGTGCTGACGGACGATCGGAAAAGACCCGAATTGTACGTGAAAACCCGTCGGCGCCCTTACCGGGATGCCCTCTGTTCGCCTGCCCTCGGCGTCGGAAAAATGCGGTCGGAAATG
>JBQCGO010000283.1:0-2977 GCA_051955575.1 Burkholderiaceae bacterium | reverse complement strand
CGGCGCCCTCGCTGCCCCTCTCCCGCAGCAGGCACGGCTGGAAAACGCCGAAGCCGGTCGCGACCGTGTGGGGCGTTTCTTTCTGACGGGGCGCCTCGACCGGCAGTTGCCCGGCGCCCAGATGGAGGAAAACGACAGGCTCGCGCCGAGCGAAATCGCAAACGCGAACAGCGACAGGCAAGGCAGCAGAGGGAAACTCGTGCCAGCGGCGGCCGCTGGCACGAGCGCGCCGCCGTGCCGGCAACTCCTCTCCAAAAATTTCTTGTAAATATCGAGACATCATGTAGGTTTTCCTACATGGATGTCGCTTCTCCTTCCCGGCTGCTTCTCATCGCCAGCCTGCCAGCCACGAGTGCCACGCTGCGCATGCGCCTGTTCGCCAGCGCCTGGTTGATCCGCCGGTTCATCGACCCGGATGCGGCCTTTCTCTGGCTGGACAGCCCGGCGCACGGTCCCGAGGATGCGCTGGGGTTCGATTTCGACGGCGCGTTGCTGACGGAAATCGGCACGGTCCTCGATTCCCTCCATGCCCATTTAAGCAAGGACAGTTCGACATGAGCAATGTGTCCGACCTCCCCGACGCCCCCCGATACACGCTGTGGCAGATGGTGTCGTACATGCTGCGGCTCGGCGCGCTGGGATTCGGCGGGCCGGTGGCGCTGGTCGGCTACATGCATCGCGACCTGGTGGAGGATCGCAAGTGGATCAGCCAGGAGGATTACAAGGAGGGCCTAGCGCTGGCGCAGATGGCGCCGGGCCCCCTGGCCGCGCAACTCGGCATTTACCTCGGCTATGTCCATTACCGCGTCCTCGGCGCGACACTGGCCGGCATCGCATTCGTCATGCCGTCCTTCCTGATCGTGGTGGCGCTCGGCTGGGCGTATGTCCGGTTCGGCGGCCTGCCATGGATGCAGGCCGTGTTCTACGGCGTCGGCGCGGCCGTCATCGGCATCATCGCGATGAGCGCGAAGAAACTCACCGAGAAAAGCATCGGCAAGGACAGGCTGCTCTGGGCGATTTACCTGCTGCTGGCGGTCGTCACCGTCGTCACCGAATCGGAAGTGGCCTGGCTGTTCATCGCGTCCGGCGTGCTGGTGTGGCTGTTGCGCGCGCCGCCGCAGTGGCTGACCCGGGGCAGCCTGCATGCGGCCGCGCTGGCGCAGGCGCCGCTGGCGGGGAGCTGGCTCGGTCCGATGGACGGATCGCTGCTGCCGCAGCTCGGCCTGTTCTTCGCCAAGGCCGGCGCCTTCGTGTTCGGTTCGGGACTGGCGATCGTGCCCTTCCTGTATGGCGGGGTCGTGGCCGAGCACCATTGGCTCGATGACAAGCAGTTCGTCGATGCCGTGGCGGTGGCCATGATCACGCCCGGCCCGGTCGTGATTACCGTCGGCTTCATCGGTTACCTGGTGGCCGGCCTGTCCGGCGCCGTCGTCGCTGCGCTGGCGACCTTCCTGCCCTGCTATCTGTTCACCGTCATCCCGGCGCCCTACTTCAAGAAATACGGCAAGCGCCCCGGCGTGGTGGCGTTCGTCGACGGCATCACGGCAGCGGCGATCGGCGCCATCATGGGGTCGGTCATCGTCATCGGAAGAAGGTCGCTCATCGATATGCCGACGGTGCTCATCGCTCTGGCCGTCGTGGCGGTGCTGTGGAAATTCAAGAGGTTGCAGGAACCGGTCATCATCGCCGCGGCAGCGGTGGCGGGACTGGTGCTTTATCCGCTCGTGCATTCCTAGACGAAGGAGCGTCGTCATGTTGCCGCGAACGCTGTCCCTTTACTTGCGCCGACGTCACGGCGCGGCAGGCGCAAGGACGACGGCCTGTTTCCTGGGCCGGCTCGGCCTGGCCGCGATCGCCGCATGCGGATCGATCCTGTCCTTCAGCGGGGTCGCATCCGCCGCGGCGGAAAGCGCGCCGGCACTGCGCCTGGTACGGGACTACCCGCTGCCCGGCAAGGCGACCCGGTGGGACTACATGAGCCTCGACGCCAGCCGGTCGCTGCTGTTCATCGCGCATCTCGGCGACAGTGCGGTGGTGGCGGTCGATACGAAAACCAAGGCGGTACTGGCGACCATCGGCAACATCGGCCGCGTTCACGGCGTCGTGGCGATTCCGGAGCTGGGCCGGGCGTATGCGACTGCCACCCGGACCAACGAAGTCGTCGCCATCGATGCGCAATCGCTGAAGACCGTCGCCCGCACGCCGACCGGCGCGTACCCCGACGGGTTGGCGTACGCGCCAAACGCGCGCAAGGTATATGTGTCCGATGAGGAAGGCGGAACGGAAACCGTCGTCGATGTGGGTGCCAACCGGCGCGTCGCGACGATTCCGCTCGGCGGCAGCGTGGGCAATACCCAATACGACCCGGTTTCGGGGCACATCTTCGTCAACGTGCAGGGCACTGCCGAACTGGTCGAAATCGACCCGGGCACCGACAAGGTCATCGAACGCATCCCCGTGCCGGGCGCCGACGGCAACCACGGCCTGTTGATCGAGCCGACGCTGCGGCTGGCATTCATCGCCTGCGAAGGCAACGACAGGCTGCTGGTCATGGACCTGCGCACGAAAAAAGTGGTCGCCGGGTTTCGGGTCGACGGCCAGCCTGACGTGCTCGCCTACGATGCCGGCCTCGGATGGCTGTACGTCGCCAGCGAATCGGGCTTGATTCATCGATTCAAGGTCAGCGGGCAAGGCGTGAGCCGGGCCGGCGACGCGAAGATCGGCGCCAATGCGCATACCCTGGCCGTGGATCCGGCGACGCACGAGGTCTACCTGCCGTTGAAGCCGGCCGGCAAAGCGCCGGTATTGCGGGTGATGCGGCCCGCTTCCTGAATGCCGGCCCGCCATCGATGGCACCGTTTCTCATCCGCCTGTTCTGGGCGCGCGGGCTGCGCGCCTTTGCCGACGGCTACGTGAGCCTGCTGCTGCCGCTGTATCTGATCGCCCTGGGATTCGGGCCATTGGCCGTCGGCGTCAT
>JBQCGO010000282.1:0-4212 GCA_051955575.1 Burkholderiaceae bacterium | reverse complement strand
CCGACGGCCGCGTACAGGCCAACATGATGATCGTGCCGCGCGAGCAGGCGTTCGACTTCCTGCTTTTCTGCCAGCGCAATCCGAAGCCGTGCCCGCTGGTCGAGGTGCTGGAACCCGGCTGCTTCGACCCCCGCTGCGCGCCCGGCGCGGATATCCGCAGCGACTTGCCTGGCTACCGCATTTACGAGAACGGCGCCTTGAGCCGCGAAGTCGCCGACATCCGATCGCTGTGGCGCGACGATCTCGTCGCCTTCCTGATCGGTTGCAGCTACTCGTTCGAAAGCGCGTTGATGCAGGGCGGCATACCGTTGCGGCATATCGAGCAGAAGCGCAACGTCGCGATGTACAAGACCGCTATCCCGTGTCAGCCGGCCGGGCGCTTCGCGGGCAACAAGGTGGTCAGCAAGCGGCCGATAAAGAGCCGCGACACCGCGCGCGCGGTCGAGATTTCCGGCCGATTTCCGCAAGTGCACGGCGCGCCGGTGCACATCGGCCACCCGGATGCGATCGGCATCGCCGATCTTTCCCGGCCGGAGTTCGGCGAACCGGTGCCGGTGCTCGAGGACGAACTGCCGGTGTTCTGGGCCTGCGGTGTGACGCCGCAGTACGTTGCCGAACTCAGCCGCATTCCCTTCTGCATCACGCATTCCCCGGGAAAGATGTTCGTCACCGACTCCCTTACCGATTGAATGATTGACGCCAGGCCGCATTCCTGCCCGGAGTGCAGGCGGCAGGAATTGACGATGCTGATCAGCGATCCGATGGAGAAGGCCGATGTCGGTAAGAACGTGAACGAGATGGCCGCGTCCCTCGAACATATTGCCGGTGTCCCGGGCCGGTTTCGTATGGCGAGCCGGCGACGCGATGTAGCGCATCGGAGTCGATGACGATGCGCGCTTCGCCGGATTGGCGCGGTCTGCTTTATGGACTTGCCGTCGCATTGACCTGGGGCACCCAGCCCGTCGTCGCCACGGTCGGCTATCGCGCAGGCCTCAATGCGTTCGACCTGACGCTGCTGCGCTTCACTGCCAGCGGCCTGCTGATGCTGCCGTTGTTCCTGCGCCGCAGGCCGCTTGACTCCGCTGCCCTTGGCTGGCGGCGCGCGGCGGTGTTCATGCTGCTGGCCGGGCCGCTCTACAACATGGTGCTGATCGGCGGCCTGACCTGGGCGCCGTCTTCGCACAGTTCATTGATCTATCCGGCATTCACGCCGGTTTTCACCGCAATCCTGGCAAGGCGCATGCTGGGCCGTGGGGAAAGCATTCCGGTCGGCGGGCTTGCGCTGCTGGTCGCCGGGGTACTCGCGGTCAAGCTCGGCGCGTTGCTGCATCCGGCGGCCGGCGTCGCGCCGGAGGCTTGGCGCGGCGATCTGCTGTTCATCGGTGCGGCGCTGATGTGGTCGTTCTATACCGTGCTGATGCGGCGCTGGAACAGCGATCCCCTGGCCGTGGTCAGCGTGGTGCAGGTGGGCGGCCTGCTCTACCTGCCGGTGTATTTCCTGCTGAAGGGAACGGCAATATTTCAACTCGACCCGCGGGCGATCGCGATCCAGACCGCTTACCAGGGCGTGCTGGTCAGCGTGATTTCGGTGTTGCTGTTCAACCTTGCCGTGCGGCGGCTCGGTGCGAAGGCGTCCATGTTCACGGCGCTGATGCCTGTCGTCGGCGTCGGTCTCGCGGTAGCGGTGCTGGGCGAACCGCTCACATCGTCCCTGCTCGTCGGCACCGTGCTGATTGTCGCCGGCCTTGCGATATCGATGAAAAAACGGGTTCCGAAACAGGAACTCGATCGACCGATGCATTTGTGCGAGCCACGCAAGCAATGAGGATGCGCGCCGGTCGTCGTGTCCTTGCCCGGACCGGCGGCTATACCGGCGGCTATACTACCGGCCCGGCAAGGAGCACGGCATCGCCTCTCGCCATAACGATCCCAGGAGTAGCGCATGACAAAAGAAGGAAAGCAGTCCAAGGCTACTTTTGCGCATCCGCCCGTGTCCGCCGCCAAGGTGCCGATCGTCTCGTCGTCCCACCTGGCTTCCGGCAGAAGCGCCGAATTGAGCGAGTTCGAGTTCGGCATGATCATCGCCGGCAACGCGTTCAACCGATGGGCGGTTCGCTGCATGTCGGCCGCCGGCATGAAGGACATGACCATCACCGACGTGCTGGTGCTGCATCACATCAATCATCGCGCGCGGGAAAAGAAGCTGGCCGACATCGCGTTCATCCTCAACATCGAAGACACGCACATCGTCAACTACTCGCTGAAGAAGCTGCATACGCTGGGTCTCGTCAAGACCGAACGGCGCGGCAAGGAAGTGCTGTACTCGACCAATGAAGCAGGCCAGCAACTGTGCAAGCGCTACTACGAAATCCGCGAGCAGGTGCTGGTGTCCGGACTGACCGGTGACGGCACCGAGAGTTTCGAACTGAGCGAGCTGGCGCGTTTCCTGCGCATTCTGTCCGGCCTGTACGACCAGGCTGCCCGGTCCGCGACATCGTTGTAGGAAAACGCAGGCGCGCTGCGATGCGCGGCTGCCGCGAAGGTCAGATCGACCGCCAGACCGCGAACAGCAGCAGCGTGTAGAACGCGGCGACGATGTCGTCCCACATCACGCCGAAACCGCCCTTGAAGCGCCGGTCGAAGTCGCGGATCGGCGGCGGCTTGACCATGTCGAACAGGCGGAACCAGAAGAAGGCCCAGAGCTGGGTCGTGCCGGGCGCCGGCGCGAGGAAGGCGAGCACCAGCCAGAACGCGACGATCTCGTCCCACACCATGCTGCCGTGATCCGCGATGCCGAGGTCGCGCCCGGTCTTGCCGCAGGCCCAGATGCCGACTGCGAAGCCGATCGCGGCGATCGCCAGCCAGTGCGTCGGCGCGAAGACGCCGGGCCAGCGCATCGTCAGCACGTTGAACGACAGCCAGGCGTACAGCGTCCCGGATGTGCCGGGCATTAGCGGCGACAGTCCGCTGCCGAAACCCTGCGCCAGCAGGTGGGCGGGATGGGCGAACATGAAGCGGGCGGTCGGGCGGTTGACGAGAGCGGTCTGCCCCGGTTCCAGGATGGTGGACATGAAGAAAGGTCAGCGGGTGAGGAAATGGTCGAAGCCGTCGACGCGCAGGTCGAGCGGCGCGCCGGCGGCATCGGTGAAGCGCAGGCCCGGTGCTGCGTCGATGCGGCCGATCCGGGTCGCGGCGACGCCGGCTGCCCGCGCGGCGCCCCGCACCGCGTCCTGACTTCCGGCCGGTGCGGTGAAGCACAGTTCGTAGTCGTCGCCGCCGGCCAGCGCGAAACGCCGGCGCAGCGCCGCCGGTTGCGCGGCGAGGACCGCGCCGCACGGCAGGGCGTCGACGTCGATCGTCGCGCCGACGCCGGAGCGCGCGAGGATGTGGCCGAGATCGCCCGCGAGTCCGTCGGAAACGTCGATCGCCGCACGGGCAATGCCGCGCAGCGCGATGCCGAGCACCGCGCGCGGCATCGGCCGGTGCATCCGTTGCGCTGCGACCTCGAGCGATGAGGCGTCGAGCGAGAGTTCGCCGCGGTAATGCGCCAGCGCCAGCCTGGCGTCGCCGAGCGCGCCGGACACCCAGACGTCGTCGCCGGGCCGCGCGGCGTCGCGGCGCAGCGCCGTGCCGGGCGGCAATGCGCCGAACACCGTGATCGAGATCGTCAGCGGGCCTTTGGTGGTGTCGCCGCCGACCAGCGCGCAGCCATGCGCGTCGGCCAGCGCCAGCAGACCCGTCGAGAACGGCGCCAGCCAGTCCGGATCGGCCTCGGGCAGGGCGAGCGACAGCGTGAACGCGAGCGGCGCCGCACCCATCGCCGCGAGGTCGGACAGGTTGACCGCGAGACTCTTGTGGCCGAGCGCGGCCGGCTCGGCGCCGGGCAGGAAATGCCGGCCTTCGACCAGCATGTCGGTCGAGACCGCGAGATGCATGCCGGCCGGCGGCGCGAGAAGGGCGCAGTCGTCGCCGATGCCGAGCACGGTGGCGTCGCCCGGCGCCGGGTCGGAGGGACGAGCGAAGTAGCGGGCGATCAGGTCGAATTCGGACAGCATCGAAGGATTGTACCGAAACGGTCTCGCGCATCTGCCACGATTCGGGTCGTGCGAGCGTGCAAACGGAGGAAGTTCTGTTAGTAGAAATACCTACCGAATTGCACAATCCCCTCTGCTAGAATCGCAAGCCTTTCGTAAGCTTCGACCCCGGAGGGCC
>JBQCGO010000281.1:0-5804 GCA_051955575.1 Burkholderiaceae bacterium | reverse complement strand
GACCGAGTCGCGCGGGCGCATCATGCAGGCGCAGCAGCGGATCGAACTGGAGTCCGCGCACCAGCGCAACGCGACCACGATCCTGAACGGGCTGACAACGCGGCGCGAGCGGCTGCTGCAGGAAAAGAACGCGTTGCACCTGCCGGATACCGCGCATCTGGCGAACCTGAAAATCCAGCTCGAAGAGAAACAGGTCGCGCTCGAGGAAGCGCAACTGCAGCTCGACGCCGCGCAGGAACAACTGCCGGCGCTGGAAGACGAGCGGCGCGCCGCGCAGCAGCAGATCAACGCTGAGACCGCCGCCAACGCCCAGCTCGACGCCCGTCTCGCGGCGCTGAAGCAATTGCAGGAAAACGTCCAAACCCAGGGCAAGGTCCAGCCGTGGCTGAAGAAGCACGAACTGGCCGACCTGCCGCGCCTGTGGCAGAAGCTGCACATCGAGCCGGGCTGGGAAACCGCGCTCGAATCGGTGCTGCGCGAGCGCACCTCCGCGCTCGAGATTTCCAACCTGGACTGGGCCAAGGCCTTCTTCGGCGACGCGCCGCCGGCCCGGCTGGCGCTGTTTTCGCCGAACGCGGTGCCGGCGTCGCCCGAAGCCGCGCCGGCCGGTTTCCGCCCGATGCTCGACGCGCTGCAGCTGAACGACCCCGGTCTGCGCGCGCTGCTGCAGGACTGGCTGCACGGCGTGTTCCTCGCCGACGACGTCGCGGTCGCGCTGGCCGAGCACGGCAAGCTGCCGGTCGGCGGCTGCTTCGTCACCCGGCAGGGACATTTGATCGGCAAGGCCAGCGTGCGCTTCTACGCGTCGGATTCCGAGCAGGACGGCATGCTGGCGCGTCAGCAGGAAATCGAGAACCTCGAAAAGCAGTTGCGCGCGCAGCGCATGCTGGCCGACGAGGCGCGCTCGCGCGCGGTGCGGGCCGACGCCGCGGTGAGCCAGGCGGCCCAGCGGCTGCAGGAGCTGCGCCAGCGCGTCGCGTCGCTGACGCAGGGCGCGCACGCGCTGCAGGTCGAGACGATCAAGCTGTCCGAAGTGCAGGCGCGCTTCGACCAGCGCAGCGGCCAGATCGCCGCCGAGCTGGAAGAGATCGCCGGACAGGAGGCGGAGCAGTCGCAGGCGCGCGCCGAATCGGAGGCGCGCTTCGAGCAGCTCGACATCGAACTGGCCGCTCTGCAAGAGGCGCATGAGCAGGGCCAGACCGACTACCTCGCGAAGGAACAGCAGCTGGCCGATGCGCGCACGCGGTTGCGCGAACTGGAGCGCGCGGCGCAGGAAGCCGAATACGCGGAAAAGACCCAGCGCAGCCGGATCGAGGAACTGAAGCGCAGCATCGCCACCGCGCTGGAGCAGGCGGCGCGGCTGTTCGCCAACATGCAGCAGGGCCGGCTGGAGCTGGAAAGCCTGGACGACCGGGCCGCGCAGGCCGGGTTGCAGGCGCTACTGGAAAAACGCGGCGAGCAGGAGCGCGCGCTGGCCGACGCCCGCCATGAACTGGACCAGGTCGCGCAGAGGCTGCGGCACCAGGAAGAGGCGCGGCTGCAGTCCGAGCGCAGCTTGCAGCCGCAGCGCGACCGGATCATGGAATTGCAGTTGAAGGAACAGGCGGCGCGGCTGAACCAGGAACAGTTCGCGCAGCAGCTGGACGAGGCGCAGGCCGACTGCGCCGCGCTGGCGGAAAAGCTGGCGCCGGAGATGCGCGCGTCCTACCTGCAGGGCGAGGTCACGCGGCTGAACAATGCGATCGCCGCGCTCGGCCCGGTGAATCTCGCTGCGCTCGACGAACTCGCGCAGGCGTCCGAGCGCAAGAATTTCCTCGACGCCCAGCATGCGGACCTGACCGAGGCGATCAACACGCTGCAGGACGCGATCACCCGGATCGACAAGGAAACCCGCGAGCTGCTGCAGGACACCTTCGACAAGGTGAACCGTCAGTTCGGCGAGCTGTTCCCGGTGCTGTTCGGCGGCGGCAACGCGAAGCTGATCATGACCGGCGAGGAAATCCTCGATTCCGGCGTGCAGGTGATGGCCCAGCCGCCCGGCAAGAAGAACGCGACGATCCACCTGCTGTCGGGCGGCGAGAAGGCGCTGACCGCGACCGCGCTGGTGTTCTCGATGTTCCAGCTGAACCCGGCGCCGTTCTGCCTGCTGGACGAGGTCGACGCGCCGCTGGACGACGCCAACACCGAGCGCTTCTGCAAGATGGTGAAGCGGATGTCGTCGCAGACCCAGTTCCTGTTCATCTCGCACAACAAGATCGCCATGGAGATGGCGCAGCAGCTGATCGGCGTGACGATGCAGGAGCAGGGCGTGTCGCGGATCGTGGCGGTCGACATGGAATCGGTGACGAATCTCGTCCCTGACGAGCAGGCCGCCTGAACCGTTCCGGCGGAGGTTCGTTTCCGCGTCGCGGCCCGTACTGCGAAAAGACGGGAGCGGCCGGAACGCCGGTGCGGCGTTCCGGAAGGCGCCCCCGGGAGTGCGGCTAGATCTGCGCGGAACGCGCGAGCGCGGCGCGTTTCTGGAAGTACGCCGCGTTCAGCTGCGCCTCGCGCGCCTTCTTCTCTTCCATGTCGGCGCACATCAGGTAATGCCGCTCAGTGCGGCGCAGCCACCACTTGTGGACTTGCCGGACGACCGGCCGGATCGACAGCATCGTCAGTTCCTGCAGCTTCAGTTCGTTTGCGTGACGCATTGCGGGCCTCCACTTCGTCTGTTCCGGTAACCGGTTTGCTTCCGGCACCGTCTCCGCCGGCAACCGCCGATCTCCGCCGCCGGCTGCCCTCGACACGCCGCGAAGGTCCAAAACCGGAAGCAAGCCCGGCGTCGCCGATCGCGATGTGTTGTCATGATATTACTGTTGCATTTTAGTCATCATTTGAGCCGCGTCAACTTCCGCGCGGGACGCACGCCGTGCGCAACAGTCGGGGGCAAAAACCGGGCTGCAAAACCGAAAGCAGCATTCCCCTGCGACGCGCAGGACGCCGGTGCCGGCGGCAAGGGCAGCGGCCGGGATGTCGGCTTGACAACCGGAACGCCCCTCTCTACCCTTGGACGTCCTCACGCCCGGAGGTCCGGCGACCGGTGATTTGTCTCGCCGGCATCGCGCGCGGCGTGCGGACGACGGATAATGTCGGCCCGTGATCCCTACCATCGCGCTCCACTCCATGACCTTTCACACCGTATTCAGTCGTTCCGGCCGCGCCCGGCGTCGCCGCGACCCTTCCGGAGCGCGCTCCGCATGACCGACCTCCAGGTAAGCCTGATCGCGATCGGCGGCATCATCGTCGCCGGCGTCGTCTCGTACAACAAATGGCAGGAGCACAAGGCCCGGAAATCCGTCGACCGCGCGTTTTCCGGGTCGCACGACGACGTGCTGATGGCGCCTCCCGCCCGGCAGTCCGACACGCTTGCTGAGCGGACCGAACCGACCTTTGCAGTCGACGAGATGCCTGCCGAGGCGCCGCCCGAGACGGGCGAATCCGTCGTTCCCCCGCCTGCGACGTCCGGCGTCGCGCCTGCTGCCCCCGGTCTTGCGCCCGCTGCCCCCGGTCTTGCGCCCGCTGCGCCGGACACCGCGGGCGAGAATGCCGCGCCGCAGCCGGCGGCCTCGTTCGCACCCGATCTGCCGCTGGACGAACTGGTCGATTGCATTGTCCCGGTCGCGTTGGAAGCTCCGGTGCGCGGAGAGAAATTGCTGCAGGCGTTCCAGTCGCTGCGCCACGTCGGCAACAAGCCGGTGCACGCGGTCGGCCAGACGGTCGAAGGGCGCTGGGAGCCGATCGCGCACGGCAACGTCTACGGCGACCTGATGGTCGGCGTGCAGCTCGCCAATCGCAGCGGCGCTCTCAACGAGATCGAGTATTCCGAACTGGTCAGCCGGCTGCGACAGATCGCGGACGGCTTCGGCGCCGAACCCCAAATTCCCGACATGCCGGAGGTCATGACCACCGCGCGCGCGCTGCAGCAGTTCGTGTCGGCCTACGACGCGCGCCTGAGCGTGAACGTCCGCGCCAACCGCGCGGCCTGGGAGATCGGCACGCTGCTGGCCGCGCTCGAACGCCAGGGTTTCGACCTGAGGCCGGACGGCAAGCTGGTGATGCCGGACGGCGACGGCGGCGCGCTGTTCTCGCTGTCGACCAACGTCACGATGGCGGCCGAAACCACCTCGGCGCTGACGCTGCTGCTGAACGTGCCCTGCGTGGCGCGCGAGCGCGACGGCTTCGGCGCGATGATCGCCTGTGCGCGGATGCTGGCGAACCGGCTCGACGGCACCATGGTCGACGACGGCGGCCAGCCGCTGTCTGATGCCACGCTGTCCGAGATCGGCGAGCAGGTCGAGGTGTTCTACGACGACATGCGGTCGGCGGACATCCCGGCCGGTTCCGCCAGGGCGCTGCGCCTGTTTTCCTGATGCAGAACGATCTGTTCGACGGCGCCGGAGCGAAAGCCGATCCGGGCGCCGAGCGTGCCGCATGGCTGCGGCGCGAACTCAACCGCCACAGCCATGCCTACCACGTGCTCGACAGTCCGACCATCCCGGACGCCGAGTACGACCGCCTCTACCGGGAACTCGAAGCGCTGGAAGCCGCGCATCCGGAATGGGTCGCGCCCGATTCGCCCACGCAGCGCGTCGGCGGCGCGCCGCTCGCGCAGTTCGAGCAGGTCCGGCATGCGCTGCCGATGCTGTCGCTCGGCAACGGCTTCTCGGACGAGGACATCGTCGCGTTCGACCGCCGCGTGCGCGACGGCCTGAAGACCGACGGGCCGGTCGATTACGCCGCCGAACTGAAGTTCGACGGCCTCGCGATCAGCCTGCGCTACGAGCGCGGCATGCTGACCTGCGCGGCCACCCGCGGCGACGGCGCCACCGGCGAGAACGTGACGGCCAATATCCGCACGGTCAAGGCGATCCCGCTGAAGCTGCTCGGCGATGCCTTGCCCGACGTCCTCGAAATCCGCGGCGAGGTGCTGATGTACAAGGCAGACCTCGCGAAGCTGAACCAGCGCCAGCGCGATGCCGGTCAGAAGGAGTTCGCCAACCCGCGCAACGCGGCCGCCGGCAGCCTGCGCCAGCTCGATTCCCGTATCACTGCCTCGCGCGCGTTGCGCTTCTTCGCCTACGGCATCGGCGTGCTGGAAGGCGCGCAAATGCCACCGTCGCACGCGGCGTTGCTCGACTGGTTCGCCGCGCTCGGGATGCCGGTCTGCCCCGAGCGGGCGGTCGTGTGCGGCGCCGACGGTCTGCTCAGCTTCTTCCGCGGGATCGAGGCCAAGCGCGCCGCCTTGCCCTACGAGATCGACGGCGTGGTCTACAAGGTAGACCGGCTCGACCAGCAGAAGGCGCTCGGCTTCGTCTCGCGCGCGCCGCGCTTCGCGCTGGCCCATAAGTTTCCGGCGCAGGAAGCGCTGACCACGGTGCAGGACATCGGCATCCAGATCGGCCGCACCGGCGCGGTGACGCCGGTGGCGCGGCTGCAGCCGGTAGCGGTCGGGGGTGTGACGGTCACCAACGCGACGCTGCACAACGAGGACGAGGTACGGCGCAAGGATGTGCGCATCGGCGACACCGTCATCGTGCGCCGCGCCGGCGACGTGATTCCGGAAGTGGTCGCGGTGGTGCCCGAGGCGCGGCCGGCCGACGCGCGCGAGTTCCGGATGCCGGAAGTTTGTCCCATCTGCGGCTCGGCGATCGTGCGGCCCGAGGAAGAGGCGGTCGCGCGCTGCTCGGGCGGCTGGATCAAGTGCCCGGCGCAGCGCAAGGGCGGGCTGCAGCATTTCGCGTCGCGCCGCGCGATGGACATCG